>NZ_VRUT01000200.1:0-6862 GCF_008039465.1 Methylobacterium sp. WL120
CCGCAGGACGGCGCGCCGCTGCGGATCGCGGCCGTCGCCGACTTCGCCGGCACCGGGTCGCCGCGGGTCGCCGCCATCCTCGCGAAGGGCGGGCGGCTTCAAGTGTGGAGTCCGGCCGCCGACGCCTTCACCCTCGACGGCGAGGCCCCGGGCTATGCCGCGGGCTCGGGCGACGTCGACCTCGCCGCCGCGGTCGAGGGCGAGGACAAGGCTGCGCCGGACCTTGCCCTGCCCGCCGCCGACGGCACGGCGCTCGCCCTGGTTTCGCTGAAGGGCGGCATCCGCGAGCGGGCGCGGATCGCGCTCCCTGCGCCTGCCGCCTTCGGCGTCGCCGCGCTCGGCCGCGGGCGCCAGTCGCGCATCCTGGTCGGGCTGTCCGACGGCCGCGTCGCCGTCGTCGCGCCGGACGGGGCGACGCCGTGACCGAAGCCGAGACGCGCCTGTTCCCGCTGCGCCCCTTCGTCGGCGCGTCGATCGCGGTGATCCGCGACGATCGCGTGCTCCTCGCCGCGCGGGCCAACGCACCGATGCGCGGCGTCTGGACCCTGCCCGGCGGCCTCGTCGAAGCCGGCGAGGCCATCGCCGACGCGGCCCTGCGCGAACTCAAGGAAGAGGTCGGCCTCGACGCCGAGATGGTCGGCGTGCTGCCGCCCACCGAGATCATCCAGCGCGAGGCCGACGGCCGCGTGCGCCACCACTACGTCGTCCACCCGCACGCGGCGCTCTGGTGCGGCGGCGAGCCGGAGGCCGGCCCCGAAGCGCTCGCTGTCCGTTGGGCGACCCGCGCGGAGTTGGCGGAGCTGGAGACGACGCCCGGCCTCGCGGACACGCTCGCCGCCGCGTTCGCGAAGGTCGAGGCCTATCGGTCGGCGGGTGGCCGATGAAAACGGTTTCAGCCGCCGTTGACCCAGTTCCGCAGCCGTCCAACCGCTCGGGTAGGCCTTTCGCGCACTATTCGCCGCAGAATGTGCGGACTTCACGAAATCCGTTGTCGTCCCCTCCTCGCCATCTCGGGGCGCCTAAGGCGAGCCCGGGATCCAGAACCGCGGATGGTGATCCAGCTTGCGCTGTCGGCGGCTCTGAATCCCGGGCACTGCTGCGCAGCCCCCGGATGACAGGGAGTAGGAAGACACCAAGCGGCTCATTCGGGCGGATGATCGCCACGCTGCGAACGATACTCTTGGTTTTCGGCTGTCTCGCCGCCGCCGCGCACACGCCGGCCCTCGCCCAGCAACGCCCGGCGGCGCGCCAGACCACGAAACCTGCCGAGAAAGAGCCGCCGGCCCCGCCTCCGGAGCAGGCCGCGCCCTATGACCGCGACCTCACGCGCCTGTCCGAGATCATCGGCTCGCTCGCCTTCCTGCGCGGGCTCTGCGCGGGGGCCGACGCCGCCGAGTGGTCGAACCGGATGAAGGCGCTGATCGAGGCCGAGGGCGTCACCCCCGGCCGACGCGACCGCCTCGCCGGGGCCTACAACCGCGGCTATCGCGGCTATGCCGCGACCTATCGCGTATGCACCCCCGCAGCGCACGAAGCGACTGCCCGCTTCGTCGCCGAAGGCGAGCGCCTGTCGCACGCGCTGGCCGGGCGTTTCGGCGGATGATGCAGCCTGGCCACACCCGCGAAGCATCCGGGAAAACCGCAGTATTCGATCGGTCGCGTTAACCGCTTCGCAATTCCCGGCTGGTCGCGGACCCATGAGCCGCCTATCATCCCCTCCGTACGCCGGGCCTCCAGCCCGCGCGCAACGGATACGACCGCCATGCAGAACAGCACTCAGACCGCCCCGTTCGAAGCCGACGTGGACGAGAAGCGCGCCGCCCTGGGCTACGTGTCCGAAGCGTTCGCGGAAGGCTGTCTCGACGGCCTCGACGGAGACTGCATGGCCCAGGCCGCCCTGTTCGCGGCCTTCCAGGAACTCGTGATGACCTATGGCGAGGAGGCCACCGCCCGCTACGCCGAGGGATTCCCCGAGCGTATCCGCGGCGGCGCCTTCACCACCGCGCTCCAGCACTGAGGGCACGTCCGATCGACGACACCGGCCGGTTGCTCGCCCTCGGCGCGGGCATCCGGCCAACCATCTCAGGCCCATGCGAGGGGTCGGAATAGACACCGAGGCCTGACGGCTCAGGCCCTCGGCAGCGCTTCCTCGAAGACAACGGCCTCGCCGCGCGACGGCTCGGTCAACACGCCGTCCCACATCACGCGGGCGCCGCGCACCACCGTGCCGACCGGCCACCCCGTCACCACCTTGCCGTCGTAGGGTGTCCAGGCGCTCTTTGAAGCGATCCAGTCGTTGCGGATGGTCTCGCGGCGCTTGAGGTCGACCACCGTCACGTCGGCGTCGTAGCCCAGCGCGAGGCGTCCCTTGCGCGCGATGCCGAACAGGCGCTTCGGCCCGGCGCTGGTGAGATCCACGAAGCGCTCGAGCGAGAGGCTGCCGGCCGCCACGTGGTCGAGCATGATCGGCACCAGCGTCTGCACTCCGGTCATCCCCGACGGCGAATCCGGATAGGGCTTGGCCTTCTCGTCCAGCTGGTGCGGCGCGTGGTCCGAGCCGAGGATGTCGGCGACGCCCTGCTCCAGGCCCCACCAGATCTTCCGGCGATGCGCCTCGCCGCGCACCGGCGGGTTCATCTGCACGAGGGTGCCGAGGCGCGCATAGGCCTCGTCTCCGTTGATCGTCAGATGGTGCGGCGTCACCTCGACGCTCGCCACGTCCTTGTGGTCGGCGAGGTAGTCCATCTCGTCGCCGGTGGAGATGTGCAGGATGTGGATGCGGGCGCCGGTCTCGCGCGCCAGCGCCACCAGCCGCCGGGTCGCCTGCATCGCCACCTCGGGCGAGCGCCAGACCGGGTGCGAGGACGGGTCTCCGGGGACCCGAAGGTCCTTGCGCGCGCGCAGCATCGGCTCGTCCTCCGAATGGAACGCGGCGCGCCGGCGGATCGCCTTGAGGATGGCGCGCACGCCCGCGTCGTCCTCGACCAGCAGCGAGCCGGTGGAGGAGCCGACGAACACCTTGATGCCGGCGGCCCCCGGCAGCCGCTCCAGCTCGGCGAGCGCGCCGACGTTCTCGTGGGTGCCGCCGACCCAGAACGCGAAGTCGCAATGCATCCGGTGGTGCGCGCGCGACACCTTGTCGGCGAGCGCGGCGGCACTGGTGGTGAGCGGGTTGGTGTTGGGCATCTCGAACACCGCGGTCACCCCGCCCATCACGGCGGCACGCGAGCCCGATTCCAGGTCCTCCTTGTGGTCGAGGCCCGGCTCGCGGAAATGCACCTGCGTGTCGATCACGCCCGGCAGCAGGTGCAGGCCGGTGCAATCCTGCCGCTCGCCGACCGTCGCCTGCGCCAGGTCGCCGATCGCCGCGATGCGTCCGTCGCGGATGCCGAGGTCGGCCCGGTGCGCGCCGTCCTGGTTCACCACGGTGCCGCCGGAGAGGACGAGGTCGAAGGGCTTGTCCATGGGAAACGCCTTGCGCGAGCGCCTTGGTTGAGGCCGGGTCACCGGCGGCTTATGTCACGCGTCATCCTCGCGCAATCGCGCGGCCCGGAAGGCCTCACTTGGCCTGGCGAGGCCTCGTCGCGCCGACGAAGGAACTGCCATGCCGATCGCCCTGTTGCCGGACCGCGCCCTCGTCCACGTCACCGGTCCTGACGCCCCCGCCCTGCTTCAGGGTGTGATCACCTGCAACGTCGAGACCCTCGGCGAGGCCGAGGCCCGGCTCGGCGCCCTGCTGACGCCGCAGGGCAAGATCCAGTTCGACTTCCTGATCTCGCGCATCCCCGGCGGCTTCCGCCTCGACGTCGCGTCCGAGCAGGCGGCGGCCCTGGCCAAGCGCCTGACGCTCTACCGCCTGCGCGCCCAGGTCGAGATCGCTGTCGACCCGACCGTCGCCATCGCCGCATCCTGGGATGGCGCCACCACCGCAGCCGAGGTCGACGCCGTCGCCGACGCGCGGGCGGACGGCCTCGGCGCGCGGCTCTACGCGGCCGTCGGCGCCTTCTCCGCGGATGCGGCGGAGGCGGATTACCACGCCCACCGCATCGCCCTCGGCGTCCCCGAGGCCGGGCGCGACTTTCCCCTCGGCGACGCCTTCCCGCACGAGGCGTTGATGGACCAGCTCGGCGGCGTCGACTTCCGCAAGGGCTGCTATGTCGGCCAGGAGGTGGTCTCGCGGATGCAGCACCGCGGCACCGCCCGCACGCGGATGCTGCCCGCGACCTATCCCGAGGGCGAGGCGGCGGCGCCCGGCTCCGAGATCACCGCCGGCGCCAAGGTGCTCGGGCGGACGGGAAGCCAAGCCGCCGGGCGCAGCCTCGCGATGCTGCGCCTCGACCGGCTCGCCGACGCGTTCGCGGCGGGCGAGCCCCTGCACGCCGACGGCAAGGTCCTCACCGTCGAGCGCCCAGCCTTCGCCAGCTTCGCGATGCCCGATGCCGCGGCCGGCTGAATGGCCGAGGCACCGCACGTCACTGAGCCTCACCACCCGGTCGAGGGCCTGATCCATCACCCGGACGGCTGCGCCCGGTGCTGGTGGGCCGGACTCGATCCGCTCTACGTCGCCTATCACGACACGGAGTGGGGCGTACCCGAGCGCGACGGGCGAGCGCTCTACGAGAAGCTGATCCTCGACGGTTTCCAGGCCGGTTTGTCGTGGATCACCATCCTGCGTCGCCGCGACGGCTTCCGCCGCGCCTTCGCCGACTTCGATCCCGAGGCCATCGCGCGCTTCACCGAGGCCGACGTCGCGCGCCTGATGCAGGATACCGGCATCATCCGGAACCGCGCCAAGATCGTCGGGACCATCGCCGGCGCCCGCGCCTGGCTGCGGATCGAGGAGAGCGGACCGGGATTTTCGAAGTTCCTGTGGAACCACCTGCCTGAGGGTCTGCCGATTCAGGGCATTGCCCGGACGCGAGGCGAGATCCAGACCGAGACGGGCTTGTCTCGGCGCATCGCCAAAGCCCTGAAGGCGCAGGGCTTCACCTTCTGCGGGCCGGTGATCGTCCACGCCTTCATGCAGGCGGTGGGGATGGTGAACGACCACCTCGTCGGGTGCCATCGCCACGCGCCCTGCGCCGCGCTGGCGGAGGAGGACCGTTGAGCGCCGTGCAGCCGCGGGCCTGGCAGCGGATGCTGTCGGGCCGTCGCCTCGACCTGCTCGACCCCTCCCCGCTCGACATCGAGGTGGCCGACATCGCCCACGGGCTCGCCCGCGTGGCGCGCTGGAACGGGCAGACCGCCGGGCCGCACGTGCTCTCCGTGGCGCAGCACTCGCTGCTGGTCGAGGCGGTGGGCCGCCACCTCCTCCCGGCCTGCACCCCGGAGCAGGGCCTCGAACTGCTGCTGCACGACGCGCCCGAATACGTCGTCGGCGACATCATCTCCCCACTCAAGGCGGCGATCGGCGACGCCTACAAGGGCGTCGAGCGGCGTCTGCTCGCCGCGATCCGTCGCCGCTTCGGCCTCGATGCCCCGACGCCGGCCTTCGCACGCCTGGTCAAGCGCGCGGACCGCGTCGCCGCCCACGCGGAGGCGGTGCGCCTCGCCGGATTCGCGCCAGACGAGGCGACGCGCTATTTCGGCCGGCACGAGGACCTGCCCGAGCCCGTCCTCGCCCTGCTCGACCCCTGGCCGACCGCCGAGGCCCAGGCCCGCTACCTGGACCGCTTCGCGGCGCTGCAGACGACCGCCTCCAAAACCTGACGGAAATCCCGGACCCGAGATGTCGACGCTTCACGTCTGCCCCCTGTCGCGCCTGACCGAGACCGTCGCCGCGACCGGGGCGAGCCACGTCCTGACGCTTGTCACGCCGCCGGCGACGCCGGCGCGGCCGGCGAGCATCGCCGAGGGCTGCCACGCGGTCGTCGGCGTCAGCGACATCGCGGTCGCCACGGACGGCTACGTGCTGCCGGCCGAGGACCATGTCCGCGCCATCCTCGACTTCGTCACGTCGTGGCCGCGCGAGAAGCCGATGGTGATCCACTGCTACGCCGGCATCAGCCGCTCGACCGCGGCCGCCTACATCGCCGCCTGCGCCCTCGACCCGGCGCGCGACGAAGTGGAAGCCGCCGCTTCCTTGCGCCTCGTCTCGCCGTCGGCCACGCCGAACCGCCTGTTCGTCGAGATCGCCGACCGCCTGCTCGGCCGCGACGGCCGTATGGTCGCCGCCATCGCCGCGATCGGCCGCGGCGCGGACGCGTTCGAGGGCGTCCCGTTCCGCTACGAACTCGGCTGACCGGGCCGATCCGCCGCCGTACCGGTGTGGCGCAAACGTCGCCGCAGCCTCGGAAAACCGCCGGTCGCACCCCACCCTGATCGTGCCCGGGGTTGTCGCGGTCGCCGCCTCCGCCTTAGAACCGCACCAAAGGATCCTGTAGGGATGACCGAAAGCCGACCCGACGCGACCGCGATCGCCGCCGACATGCCTTTCGAAAAGGCGCTGGAGCAGCTCGAGGACATCGTCCGCCGCCTGGAGAAGGGCGACGTGGCGCTCGACGAATCGGTGACGATCTACGAGCGCGGCGAGGCGCTGAAGCGCCACTGCGAGATGCTGCTGAAGCGGGCCGAGGCCCGTATCCAGCGCATCACCCTGACACCCGATGGACGCGCCGAAGGCGTCGCACCCCTGGACGTCGACTGAGATGCGGAGCGTGCGCGCCCGGCGCCCTCGCTCCCCGTCCGAGACCTGAGATGAGGCCGAACCCGTGACGCAGTCCCCCCCGATGCCGGCCCCCTCGATTTTGGACGGTTTGTCTGAGACGTCTGCGTTGCGTTTGTTGCCGGAGAGCGACCTTCCGGCGGTTGCGGAGGCGGTTCGGTCTGAGATGATCGAGACCGTGTCGGTGACGGGCGGGCA
>NZ_VRUT01000201.1:0-6856 GCF_008039465.1 Methylobacterium sp. WL120
GCTTCGGGGGCGGCGGCCTTGCCGCGGGTCTTTCGGCGCTGCTGGCCGAGGCCCATCGTCTTGGCGAGTTCCGAGCGGGCGGCGGCGTAGTTCGGCGCCACCATCGGATAGTCGGCCGCGAGGTTCCACTTGGCGCGGTACGCGTCGGGGGTCATGTCGTAGCGCGTGCGCAGGTGGCGCTTGAGCGACTTGAACTTCTTGCCGTCCTCCAGGCAGACGATGAAGTCGGGCGTGACCGAGCGCTTGATCGACACGGCCGGCGTCGGCGGCTCGACCTTCTCGGCGACGCGACCGTTCCCGAGCTGGGCCAGCGTCGCGTGGACCGAGACGATCAGCCCGTTCAATTCCGGGACCGGGACGGAATTCTTGCTGACGAAGGCCGACACGATCTCCGCTGCCAGCGCGATGTAATCCGGCTCCATGCCGTTGTCGTTCATCATCGATCGTTTCCCCGGTCCGACTTCTTTCGACATGTCCGGCGTCGGCGCGACCCGAGAAGTGGGCAATTCTCAGCTGACGCCAGCTTGTCCAGGCAAGGCGGTTATGATGTCGAACATCCCGACGCAATACGCAAGGTCTGTTTCCGTTCGATTAGACTTGATCGAATGGTCTGTAACATGAAAAATCGAGTGTAGCGTGGTGGCCGGAGTGCAGTCGGTCCCCGCGCCGCACCGGTGTCCAGGGGCGCATGCCCTGGTCTAGGCGGCCGGACCCTGGGCGAGCCTCGGTATTAGCCATCGCGTCGCGGTTGCAGACACCCCAATACCCTCGCCCGCGAACCCGAAAACTTCGTTGTGGCGGCAACGATTTTGCGGTCGATTATCGCTGGAAAGCGACTCGCAGGACCCGTCCCGAGGCCCCGCCCGAGAAGAGGCTTGCCCTGGCGCGGCCGGCCCTATTTGAAGAAGCTCGCGGCGCCGACCTCGGCCTGCCCGCCGGATGCGCGCGGGCGATGCGGCCCGCAGGATGCCGGAGGATCGGCCGCGACCGCCCGCCGCCGGGCGCCCGGCCACCCGCACGGAGGCCCCGCGTGAGCACCTACCGCTTCGAGGCCCTGCTCACCCCGCGCTCGGTCGCCGTGGTCGGGGCGGGCGCCCGCGCCGGCTCACTCGGGCGCGCGGTGTTCGACAAGATCCGAGCCGGCGGCTTCGCTGGGCCGGTCCATCCGGTCCACCCGCAGGACGCGGAAGCCGACGGCGTCCCGTGCGTCGCGCGGATCGCGGATCTAGCCTCAGTGCCCGACCTCGCCGTGGTGGCGAGCCCGCCCGAAAGCATCCCCGGGATCGTCGCGGAGGCCGGGCGCGCCGGCGTGCGGGCCGCCATCCTGCTCACCGCCGGCCTCGGTACCGGGCCGGACGACCCCGGCCCGCGCGCGGCGCGGATCGCCCGCGCGCACGGCCTGCGCCTGCTCGGCCCCGACAGCGCGGGTCTCGCCGTGCCCGGCCACCGGCTCGACGCCAGCCTGCTCGCCCGCGCGCCGGCGGCGGGCGACCTCGCCCTGGTCTCGCAATCGGGCACGGTCGCCGGGGCGATCGTCGAGTGGGGCGCCCGGCACGGGGCCGGGTTCTCGGCGGTGATGGCGCTCGGCAGCGCCTGCGACGTCGACGTCGCCGACTGCCTCGACCACTTCGCCAACTGCATGCGCACCCGGGCGATCCTGCTGTGCCTCGACGGGGTGTCGGACGCCCGGCGCTTCATGTCGGCGGCGCGTGCCGCCGCGCGCACCAAGCCGGTGGTTGTCCTGCGCGCCGGCCGCCACGCCCGCGACGGGCGCGACCCCGAGACCCATACCGGCGCCCTGGCCCGGCCCGACGCGGTCTACGCCGCCGCGTTCCGACGGGCGGGCCTGCTCGCGGTGGAGGACCTCGACGCGATGTTCTCGGCCGCCGAGACGCTATCCCACCAGCGCCCGTTCGCGGGCAAGCGCCTCGCGATCCTCACCAACGGCCGCGGCATCGGCCTGCTCGCCGCCGACCGGCTCGCCGACCGCGGCGGCGTCCCGGCGGACGGGCCGGCGGTGGACCTCGGCATCACCGCCGACGGGCCGGCCTACGCCGCGGCCCTGGCGCCGATGCTGGCCGACCACGCCGGCGACGCGGTGCTCTCGGTCCACGTCCCAACCGCCCGCTCGGACGCCGCCGCGGTGGCGCAGGCGATCGCCGACACGGTGACGCAAACGCGCCGCGGGCAGGGGCGGAAAAAACCGGTCTTCGCGGTGTCCCACGGGGAGGAGGCCGCCGCGATCCTGGCGGGCGCCGGCATCCCGCACTTCTCCACAGAGTCCGAGGCGATCGAAGGCTTCCTCCATCTCGTGCGCTACCGCGAGGCGCAGGACGACCTGATGCGCACGCCCGGCTCCCTGCCGCGCGACTTCTCGCCCGACACGGAGGCCGCCGAGGCGATCGTCGCCGCAGCCCTGCGGCAAGGGGCGGCGTGGCTCGACCCCGTCGCGGTCGCCGGGCTGCTCGCCGCCTACGGCATCGAGACCGTGCCGCTGACGCTCGCCCCCGACATCGACGCGGCGGCGGCCGCCGCCTGGACGATCATCGCGGCCGGCGGGTCGGTGGCGCTGAAGGTCGTCTCGCCGGACGTGGTGCACAAGTCCGACATCGGCGGGGTGCACCTCGACCTCACCAGCGAGCAGGACGTCCGCGACGCCGCGCGCAAGATCCTGGTGCGCGCCCGGCGCGAGCGGCCCGACGCCCGCGTCACGGGTTTCGCCGTGCAGCCGATGGTGCGCAAGGGCCAGCGCCGCGAGCTGATCGCCGGGCTGGCCGAGGACCCGGTCTTCGGCCCCGTGGTGGTGTTCGGCCGCGGCGGAACGGCGGTGGAGGTGATCGACGACCGGGCGCTGGGCCTGCCGCCCCTCGACCTGGCGCTGGCCGACGACCTGATCGGCCGCACCCGCGTCGCCCGCCGGCTCGCCGCCTACCGCGACGTGCCGGCGGTGGACCGCGGCGCCATCGCCCTGACGCTGGTGAAGCTCGCCCAACTCGCCGCCGACCTGCCCGACGTGCGCGAGCTCGACATCAACCCGCTGCTCGCCGACGCGAACGGCGTCGTGGCGCTGGACGCCCGCGTGCGCCTGCGCGCCAGCCCGCGCCGGGCCGGCGGCCATCCGCGCTTCGCGATCCGCCCCTACCCGGCCGAATGGATGCGGACGCTGACGCTGAAGGGCCGGACGGTCGACGTGCGCCCGGTGCGGCCCGAGGACGAGCCGCTGTTCCAGGCGTTCTTCGCCACCATCGACCCGGAGGACGTGCGCCTGCGCTTCTTCGCCCCCGTGCGCGACTTCAGCCACGCCTTCCTCGCCCGCCTGACCCAGCTCGACTACGCCCGCGCCATCGCCTTCGTGGCCCTGGACGCGGGCGAGGAGGGCGCCAAGCGCATGCTCGGCGCGGTGCGCCTGCACGCCAACGCCGACGGCACCAGCGGCGAGTACGCGATCCTCGTCCGTTCCGAGGCCCGCGGCACCGGCCTTGCCCTCGCCCTGATGCGGCTGATGCTCGACTGGGCGGCCTCCGAGGGCATCGGCACCGTCGAGGGCACGGTGCTGGCCGAGAACCGCGCGATGCTCGCCGTCTGCCGCCGCCTGGGGTTTTCGCAAAGCCGCGACCCGGAGGACATGGGGGTGGTGAAGGTGCGGCTCGCGTTGCAAGGGTGAGGCCGCCCGCATCGAAAGGAGTCGCGTGCGGCCGCGCGATGTGAGCCTGCTCGCCCCCATGCGGATCAGCCGGACCGACCTCGCCGACCTCGGCACGTTCCTCGCCATCGCACGCCATCTCAGCTTTCGGCGGGCTGGGCTGGAGCTCGGCGTCAGCGCCTCGGCGCTGAGCCACGCGCTCAAGCAGATGGAGGCGCGCCTCGGCGTGCGGCTGGTCAACCGCACGAGCCGGAGCGTCACCCTGACCGCGGCCGGCGCAGACCTCCTCGCATCCCTGGACCAGCCCTTCGCGGCGCTCGGGTCGGCCCTCGACGGGCTCGATCGCCACCGGGCGCCGGGCGACGCCGTCGGACGGATTCGCCTCAACGTGCTCGAGCATGCGAGCACCTTGCTGCTCGCCCCCGTGCTGCCCGAGTTCGGCGCGCGCCATCCCCAGGTCGAGGTCGAGGTCCGGGTGTCCAACGACCTGGTCGACGTGGTGGAAGCCGGCGCCGACGCCGGCATCCGCTACGGCGGCACCGTGCCCCAGGATATGATCGCGCAACGCCTGTCGGCCGACCTGCGCTGGGTGGTCGTCGGCGCGCCCGCCTACCTGGACCGGCGCGGGACGCCCGATCACCCGCGCGACCTCGGCGAGCATCGCTGCCTGCGCATCCGGCTGGGCGACGACAGCCTCTACCGATGGGAGTTCGAGCGGGCGAGTGAGACGCTCGCCCTCGACGTGCCCGGCGCGGTGACCCTCGACAACACGCAGCTGGCGCTGGCCCTCGCGGCGGGCGGCGGCGGGCTCGCCTACCTCCCCGAGGCCTGCGCCGCGCCGTTCGTCACCGCCGGAACGCTGCGCATCGTGCTGGCGGAGTGGGCTCCGATGGGACCGGGCTTCCACGTCTACTATCCCGGCCCCCGCCAGCTGCCGGCCGGCCTGCGGCTGCTGATCGACCTGATCCGCACGCTGAGGCCCCTCGGCCTGTAGGCGTCCGCCCGTCCGGCGCGTTGTCGCCTTGGCGTTGAGTTCCGCTCATCGCTCCGTTGAGGCGCGGACGGGTGATCGCGGCAGCGCGGGACGCCTAGCTTCGGCCGACCGGCAAGCCCACCCGCTCGCCCCCCTCAGCCGAAAGCCGTCGCCATGCCGAGCCCACAGCGTTTCACCGGAAAGGTCGCCTTCGTCACCGGCGCCGCCAGCGGCATCGGCCGCGCCGCCGCGCTCGCCTTCGCGCGCGAGGGCGCCGAAGTCGCGATCGCGGATCGGGACGAAGCGGCGCTGGAGCAGGTGCGGGCCGAGATGGCGGGGACGGGCGCCGCGGTGCTGCCGATCCGCTGCGACGTGTCCCGGCCCGACGCGGTGGAGGCGGCGGTCGCCGGCACGGTCGCGCGGTTCGGGCGACTCGACTGCGCCTTCAACAACGCGGGCGTCGAGAACCGGGCGGCGCCCGTCCACGCGATCGAACTCGACGAATGGGACCGGATCCTCGACATCAACCTGCGCGGCACCTTCGTGTGCATGAAGCACGAGATCGCTCAGATGCTGCGCCAGGGCGGCGGCGTGGTCGTCAACACCTCCTCCGGCGCCGGCGTCAGGGGCGTCGCGGGAGGCGCGAGCTACGCCGCCTCGAAGCACGCCATGATCGGCCTGACCAAGTCCGCCGCGCTCGACTACGCCAAGGCGAACATCCGGGTGAACGCGATCCTGCCGGGCAACATCGCGACGCCGATGATGGACCGCTTCACCGGCGGCGACATCCAGAAGGCGATCGACCTGGAGCCGGTCGGGCGCCTCGGCAAGCCCGAGGAGATCGCCGAGGCCGTGCTGTGGATGAGCTCCGACCTCGGCGCGTTCGTGACCGGCGCCGCGATCGCGGTTGACGGCGGGTGGTCTCTCTGAGGCCCAACGGACCTCGATGGTCTGACGAAGGAGCGACGAATGGAAATCAAACGCAGCGGATCTCAGCCGTCCGGCCGGGGACCCGACGACTGGTTCACCGGTACCGTGCGGATCGACCCGCTCTTCACCGCCCCGGACCCTGCCCGCGTCTCCGGCGCGAGCGTGACGTTCGAACCCGGTGCTCGCACCGCCTGGCACACGCACCCGCTGGGCCAAACGCTGGTCGTCACCTTCGGCCGGGGCTGGGTGCAGCGCGAGGGTGGGCCGGTCGAGGAGATCGCGCCGGGCGACGTCGTCTGGTTCGAGCCGGGCGAGCGGCATTGGCACGGCGCGACGGCGACGAGCGCAATGACACACATCGCAATCCAGGAACGGCAGGACGGCGAAGTGGTGACGTGGATGGAACCAGTGTCAGACGCCGAGTACCAGCGCGGGTGAACCTCCTAGGCCGCGGAAGGCCTAACGAAAAAGGCTCCGCTTCCTCTCGGGAAGCGGAGCCTCGTCTCACGTCAGGCGAAAGGGCTTAGTGGCCGCCGTCGGTGGCGTTGCGGGTCGACTCGTAGAGGAACCAGGTGCGCTCCTCGGATTGGTTGATCCACTCCTCTAGGAGCGAGGTGGTCGAGACGTCGTTGGCCTCGTCCGTCACCTCGTGCAGCTCGCGCATGTTGGCGGTGAGCGCCTTGTTGTCGTCGCGCAGCTCCTTGAGCATGTCGAGCGGCGAGACGTACTCGGCGTCGTTGTCGGCGACCCGGGTCAGGGTCTTGGCTTGGCCGAGCGACTTCAGCGCGAAGCCGCCGATCTTGCGGGCGCGCTCGGCCACGTCGTCGACGATCGCGAAGATCTGCTCGGCCTGTTCGTCGAGCAGGAGGTGGTAGTCGCGAAAGTTCGGGCCGCTCATGTGCCAGTGGAAGTTCTTGGTCTTGATGTAGAGCGCGAACAGATCCGAGGTCAGAATCGCGAGGCCCTCGGCGATCTTCTTGGTGTCGGCCGGATCGAGGTCGGTCGGGGTGTTGAGGCGGTCGCTCTCGATGCGGGTGATGGGCTTGGCCTTCGCCATGGGGTGGCTCCGTTCTCGTTCGGTTGGGGGCGAACGCCGCGCAGCCGTGCCGACGGCTCCGGCGTTCCTCACCCGGCAGAATGAACGGTGGCGGCGATTGTTCCGGGGCCGGTCCGGGGCGCGGGGCAGGAGTGCCGCCCACGCACAGGCTGGAACCGTTCCAACTCTCTCCGCGGTCAGTTCGGGATCGTGCCGGGCGGCCGCGGGGCCGGGCCGTCGCCGAGCTGCGTCGCCGGCAGGCGCGGTGCGGGCC
>NZ_VRUT01000202.1:0-6728 GCF_008039465.1 Methylobacterium sp. WL120
CCCGCCGCCGACGCCATGGCGGGCGAGCCGGTCGGCGGCCACGCCGCGTGCCTCGCCGGCAGCTGCTCGCAGGCGACGCTGGCGCAGATCGAAGCCGCGGCCGCGCACATGGCCGTGCTGCACCTCGACATCGAAAAACTCATGGCCGGCCCCGCCGAACGCGAGGCGGCCCTCGCCTGGGCCGCCTCGCGCCTCGCCGACGGCCCGGTCCTGATCGCCAGCAGCGCCGCGCCGGACGCCGTGCGCGCATTGCAGGCAAAGCACGGCGTCGCCGCGGTCGGCCACGCCGTCGAGGCGGCCCTGGCGCAGCTCGCCGCGGACCTCTTCGCCCGCGGCGTCCGCCGCCTCGTCGTCGCCGGCGGCGAGACCTCCGGGGCGGTGGTCGACCACCTCGGGCTGAAGGCCTTCCTGCTCGGGCCCGAGATCGCCGCCGGCGTCCCGGTTCTGCGCACCGCCGGCGGCGACCCGATGCTGCTGGCGCTGAAGTCCGGCAACTTCGGCGGCCGCGACTTCTTCCTGCGCGCCCTCGACCTGATGCGGTGAGGGCGCCACGCCCGTCCCACAGGTCCCCTTCAGGATGAGGTCGGCGGGTGGGCGAGCCGAACCGTTCTCGCAAGCCAAGGAGCTTCCCATGCACGCCCTGATCCTCGGCGCCGCCGGCATGATCGGCCGCCGCCTCACCAAGGCCCTGGTCGCATCGGGCACCGTCGGCGACCACCCGCTCGACGCGCTCACCCTGATCGACGTGGTCCAGCCCGACGCGCCCGCGGGCTTTGCCGGCACCGTCCGCACCGAGGCCGCCGACCTAACCGCGCCGGGGGCGGCGGACGCGGCGATCGCCGGGCGCCCGGGCATCGTGTTCCACCTCGCAGCCGTGGTCTCGGGCGAGGCGGAAGCGAACCTCGAGCTCGGCTACCGGGTCAACCTCGACGGCACCCGCCTGCTGCTCGACGCGATCCGCCGCGCGCACGCGGCGGACGGCTACCGGCCGAAGGTGGTGTTCACCTCCTCGCTCGCGGTGTTCGGGCCGCCGCTGCCGCCGGTGATCGGCGACGACTGGATCGTCACGCCGGCCTCCTCCTACGGCACCCAGAAGGCGATGGGCGAGTTGCTGCTCGCCGACTATTCCCGCCGCGGCTTCCTCGACGGCATCTCCTTACGGCTGCCGACGATCTGCGTGCGCCCGGGCAAGCCGAACAAGGCGGCGTCCGGCTTCTTCTCCGGCATCATCCGCGAGCCGCTGGCCGGCCGGCCGGCGATCCTGCCGGTGCCGGACACCGTGCGGCACTGGTTCGCCAGCCCCTCGGCCGCCACCGGCTTCCTGCTCCACGCGGCCGGGCTCGATTTCGCGAAGCTGGGCCTGCGCCGGTCGCTGACGCTGCCGGGCGTGTCGGCCACCGTGGCGGAGGAGATCGAGGCCCTGCGCAAGGTCGGCGGCGACAAGGCCGTCGCCCTGATCCGCCGCGAGCCCGACGACGCGGTCGCGCGCATCATCGAGACCTGGCCCGAAGCCTTCGCCACCGACCGCGCGCACGCGCTCGGCTTCACCGCCGACGCCTCGTTCGACGCGATCGTCGCCGAGCACGTCGCGGAATTCCACGCCGGGGCGTGAGCCCGCATTATAAACCTATGTGACATTTCGTCGGGCGCGGTCGAACCGGGCGGGCGGCGCGTTAGAACGGGTCGAGCCCCCGGGAAACGCATCTTGTATAAACCCATCGAAGACTACGCCGTCATCGGCGACACCCACTCGACCGCGCTGATCGCCCGCGACGGCTCGGTCGACTGGCTGTGCTGGCCGCGGCACGACTCCCCGGCCCTGTTCCTCGCGCTGCTGGACGACGACAAGGGCGGCTCCTGCCGCATCGCGTTCGAGGGCCTGCGCTCGACTTCGCGGCGCTACCTGCCCGAGACCAACGTGCTGGAGACGACCTTCGTCACCGAGACCGGCAGCGCCCGGCTCGTCGACGTGATGCCGGTCAACCCGCCGACCCCCGAGCCCGAGGAGGGCCCCGACGGCGAGGGCGAGAGCCGGCTCGTCCGCCTGCTCACCTGCCTCGACGGCCACGTCGCCGGGCGCTTCACCGTGCGCCCGACCTTCGACTACGCACGCTGCGACGGCATCCCCATCGCCGACGGCGCGACGGTGCTGTTCGAGGCGGGCAAGCAGCGGCTGCGCGTCAACGCCGCGCCGGAGCCGAGCCTCGACGGCGCGATCGCCGAGAGCCGGTTCGCCCTCGGTGCGGGGGAGACCGCCTACCTCGTGCTCACCCACGGCGAGGACGGCGAGCGCGCCGCGATCGACGACTTCGCCGGCGCCGAGAGCCGCGCCGAGGCCACCATCGACTACTGGCGGCGCTGGAGCGACCGCTGCACCTATCACGGCCCCTATCGCGACGCGGTCCTGCGCTCGGCGCTCTGCCTCAAGCTGCTGACCTACTCGCCGACCGGCGCCATCGTCGCAGCCGCCACCGCCGGCCTGCCCGAGGCGGTGCCGGGCAACCGCAACTACGACTACCGCTTCACCTGGATGCGTGACGCGACCTTCACGGTCACCGCCTTCGTCATGCTCGGCTACGTCCGCGAGGCCTCCGAGTTCCTGCGCTTCCTGCGCGAGGCGGACGGGAGCTTCGGCCGCGACACGAAGCTGCTCTACGGCATCGCCGAGGCGATGCCGCCGGAGGAGGAGCTCGACCACCTCTCGGGCTGGCGCGACGTCGGGCCGCCGCTCGTCGGCAACGCCGCCGAGGGCCAGGACCAGCACGACATCTACGGCGAGCTGATCCGGGCGCTGTGCGTCTTCCTCGAAGCGGTCGACTACGACCCGCCGGAGAAGGTCAACGATCGCCTGCCGGAGGTGCTCGACAACCTCACCCGCCGCGCCATCGCCTGCCGCGACGCGGCCGACGACGGCATCTGGGAGCTGCGCACCGGCCCGCGCCAGCAACTCCACACCAAGGCGATGCTGTGGGTGGCGTTGAACGATGCCGCCCGGATCGGCCGCAACATCGAGGGCGTGGCGCCGGAGAAGATCGAGACCTGGGAGCGGATCGCCGCCGAGATCCGCGCCGACTACCTGGAGAAGGCCTGGAACGAGGAGCGCCAGGCCTTCACCGGCGCCTACGGCTCGCACCACCTCGACGCGGCGGTGCTGCGCGCGGCCCTGTTCGGGGCGATCGACCCGAGCGACCCGCGCCTGCGCAAGACGCTCGCCGCGATCGAGGACGAGCTCGGCGTCGGCGACCTGATCTACCGCTATCGGATGGACGACGGGCTCGCCGGAGACGAGGGCACGTTCACGGCCTGCGCGTTCTGGCGCGTCGGATGCTTGGCGCTGGACGGCCGCACCGGCGAGGCCAAGGCCGCGTTCGAGCGCCTGCTGGCACGGGGCAACGACGTCGGCCTGTTCGCCGAGATGATCGACCCGAAGACCGGCGAGCAGCGCGGCAACACCCCCCAGGGCTTCTCGCACATGGCGCTGATCAACGCGGCCCTCCGCCTGCAGGACACGATCGGCCGTTTTGGGCTTCCCGAAGAGGGCTGCGCCGCGGTGAAGGCGGCGGCGGAATAGGCCTACAAACTGGGTTTGCGACCGCCGGCCCCCTCTTTCCTCTCCCTTTGCGGGGAGGGGAGCACGCATGTCCATCACCGCCCACTCGATCCGAACCCGCCACCACCCCGCCCGGACGCCGTCTCGTCCGCCTCGAAGACCACCAAGCGCGGCCGTGCGACGCGCGTAAAAACCAGTTGCGCGATGCGGTCCCCCGGCGCGATCTGGATCGGGTCGCCCGTCGGGTTGCGGTTCCAGGCCGAAACCATCAGCGGACCCTCGTAGTCGGCGTCGATCACCCCGGTGCCGTTGCCGAGCACCAGGCCGGCGCGATGGCCGAGGCCGGACCGGGGGACGACGAGTCCGCACCAGTCGGGATCGCGGATCAGCACGGCGAAGCCCGCGGGGATCAGCACCGGGGCGGCCTGCGGCGCGAGGTCGAGGGGCGCGTCGAGGCAGGCGTGGAGGTCGAGGCCGGCGGCCTGCGCCGAGCCCCAGCGGGGAAAGCCCCAGCCCGCCAGCCGCGGATCGAGCCCGCGGATGCCGACCTCGGGCAGCTCGGCGCTCACGGACGACGCTCGGTCATGGCGGCCCTTTTCGTTTGCACGGCGGTCGGTCAGACGAACGCGCCGATACCGTTCCCCGGACGGCGAGACAAGGAGGCCGGCATGGCACGCTGGATCGCGGGACTCGACGGCTGCCGCGGCGCCTGGGCGGGGGTGCTGCTCGACCTCGACGACCCAGGCCGCCACCGGGCGGCCCTGTTCGAGACCGTCGCCGCCTGCCTCGACGGACCGGAGGCGCCGGTCTCGGTCGGGATCGACGTGCCGATCGGCCTGCCCGACCGCGCGACGGCCGGGGGACGCGCCGCCGACCGGGCTGCGCGCGCCTACCTCGGCGCCAACCGGTCGAGCGTCTTCCCGGTGCCGCCGCGGGCGGCGATCTTCGCCGACGACTACGCGGCGGCCAAGTCCCTGTCGCGGGCCAACAGCGCGCCGCCCTTCGCGCCCTCGATCCAATGCTTCAACATCTTCCGCTACATCCGCGCGGTGGACGACCTGCTGCGGGCGCGGCCTGCGCTGACGGCGCGCCTGCACGAGGTGCATCCCGAGATCGCCTTCCGCCGCCTCAACGGCGACCGGCCGCTCGGTGCGGGCAAGAAGGGGCCGCGGCGCCAAGCCGGACTGGACCTCCGCCGGGCGCTCCTCGTCGCCGCCGGTTTGCCGGAGACGCTGGTCCACGGCGCGCGGCCGCGCGGGGTCGGGGCGGACGACCACCTCGACGCGATGGCCGGCCTCGTCGTCGCCCGCGACATCCTCCTCGGACGCGCGAGCCCCCTGCCCGACCCGCCGGAGCGCGACGGGCACGGCCTGCCGGCGGTGATCTGGATGCCGGCGCCCCCTCGAAGAGGCACGCGGCCGGAATCCTGCTAACGACGTGGACCATGAGCGAACAGTCCAGCGCACAGCCCCTCGGAATCCGCCACGTCGCCCGCGCGCTGGTGTTCGATCCGGCCGACCGGCTTCTGCTGATCGAGTACGAATCGGTCCACGCGATCGAGCCGGACGGCAAGCCGCTGCGATTCTGGTTCATGCCCGGCGGCGGGCTGGAGCCCGGCGAGGACCACGTCACGGCCTGCCGGCGCGAGCTGTCGGAGGAGATCGGCCGCGCCGACTGCCAAATCGGCCCGCAGGTCGCGGCCTGCGACGGCCCGTTCCACCTGTTCCGCCAGTCACGCGACGCGCGCGAGCGCTACTTCCTGGTGCGGCTCCCCGACGACCGCGTCGACACCAGCCGCCTGATGGAAACCGAGGACAACCCGCTTCACGGCACGCGCTGGTGGAGTGTCTCCGAACTGCTCTCAACCGAGGCGCGTATCGAGCCGGCCGGCCTCGGGGAACTCGCCGCGCGCTTGGTCGCCGGGCACGTTCCGGAGGCCCCGATCATCCTGAATTGGCGACAAACTTGAGCGTGGAACAGGGTGCTCAGGCTGTTCGTTCCGTGACGGAATCTTCCCTTTGTCAGGAGACATCATGTTCCCAACCGCGCTGACCGACGGCTACCGTTCCTTTCTGTCCGGCCGCTTCCCGACGGAGCGCAAGCGCTTCCAGGAACTCGCCTCGGCCCAGGAGCCAGAAACCTTGGTGATCAGCTGCTGTGACAGCCGGGTCGCGCCGGAGGCGATCTTCGACGTCGGGCCGGGCGAGCTGTTCGTGATCCGCAACGTCGCCGCGATCGTGCCGATCTACGAGACCGGTGGCGACTATCACGGCACCTCGGCGGCGATCGAGTTCGCGGTGCAAGGCCTCAAGGTGAAGAACATCGTCGTCCTCGGCCATGCCAGCTGCGGCGGCATCAAGGCCTACGCCGACAAGGCCAAGCCGCTCTCGAAGGGCAACTTCATCGGCAAGTGGGTCTCGCTGGTCGAGCCGGCCGAGGCCAAGGCGGGCGATTCGAGCGCGCCCGAATACCTCACCCGCCTGGAGCACGGGATGGTGAGCCAGAGCCTGGAGAACCTGATGACCTTCCCGTTCATCAAGGAGCGGGTCGAGGACGGCAGCCTGCAGCTCCACGGCGCGCATTTCGGCGTGGCCACCGGCGACCTGCTGGTGCGCGATCCGGAGACCGGCGACTTCAAGCCGGCGGCGGACCGGAACGGCGAGCCGCTGCGCCCGTCCGCGCTGATCAGCTGCAACTGAGGATAATCGAGCGGGCGCGTCCACCGGAGCGCCCGCGCAAGGGGTTTCGAACACGAAAAAGGGCGGCGGGCTCGATGGCCCGCCGCCCTTTTTCGTCAGCCCCGCCCGGCGTCGCCGCCGGGCGGAAGCACTGTGATTACATCGCGTCGCGGGCGCCCGGCAGGCGCTGGGCCATGCCGTAATGGTGCTGCAGCACCGGCAGCGCCTGCTGCGCGTAGGTGCGGAGCGCCGGGTTCGGGCCGGACGAGGCGTAGGCCTCGGTCATGCCGATCGTCATCCGGTGCGCCTGGACCTGCTGGCTCACGTAGAGCCGGTCGAAGCGCGCGCCCGACGGGGTCGCGGAAAGCTCCGCCAGCATTGCCTGCTGCTCGGGGCTCGGCTGGACCACCGTGGTGCCGGCGGTCTGGTCGACGTCCACGCCGCCGAGGCGGCTGCCCGCCGCCGCGCCGCGCTGGGCGCCCGAGCCGAGACCCTCGAGC
>NZ_VRUT01000203.1:0-6716 GCF_008039465.1 Methylobacterium sp. WL120
GCCGGCGGCGGCTCCGGGCGCCGAGACGAAGCCCGCGCCGGCCCCCCGCCCGCGGGCGCGGCGGCCTCAGGCGCCGTCACAGCCGATCATGGTCTACGACGCCCGCATCGAAGCCGGCGACCTGCGGATCTCGGGCTCGGTCCGCAAGGGTGGCGCCGTCGTGGTGATGGACGAGGACGTGTCGGTGATGGCCGATTCCCGCGGCCGCTTCCTCTTCCGTCTGCCCTACCGCCCGGGCAGCTGCGTCGTGTCCCTCAAGAGCGACGAGGACGAGCGCGAGGCGGTGATCGCCAGCTGCGCCCCCGAGGGCCAGGCCGGCGCCAAGGGCGAGACCGGCGTGCGCGGCGAGCCTGGCCTGCAGGGCGTGGCAGGACTTCCCGGGCCGGCCGGCCCGGCAGGCGAGGCCGGGTCCAAGGGGGAGCCGGGTCCCAAGGGTGAAGCAGGTCTCAAAGGCGAGGCTGGGGTCAAAGGCGAAGCCGGTCCGAAGGGGGAACCTGGTTCGAAAGGGGAGGCCGGTCCGGCAGGGCCTGCCGCAGCCGCGCTGCCCGCCGCGGCTCCCGCGACACCGTTCCGGGCAGTGCGCAGCGAGACCTACCCGGCCTCTGGCTGCGCGATCGCCTGCGCGAGCGGCGAGGTCTTCGTCTCGGCCTACTGCCTCAAGGCCGGCACCCCGGTCTTCTCGCAAGGCGCCGACGGCACGGCGACCGCCTCTTGCCCGTCCGAGTCCACCGGCATGGTCGGATTCTGCGCCCGGATGTGACGATCGCCTGAGAAGGTGGCGGATCGTAGCTGTCGAATCCAAATGGTCGATCGCGTCTCCCCCATCCTCGTCATTCCGGGGCGCCGAAGGCGAGCCCGGAATCCAGAACCGCAGGTCGCGCTCGATCCCGGCACCGTCGGCGGCTCTGGATCCCGGGGTCTGCTGCGCAGCCCCGGGATGACGGAGAGGGGCCAGAAACGGGAGTCGCTAGTCAGCCGCGGCCGGAGCGCACCCCGAGCCAGATCACATGGCGGGCGCCGCCCTTTCGACCGTTGGCGCGGGTGGAGACCTCTTCGACGCTCAGGCCGGCATCGTGCAGGCGGCGGCTGAAGCTGCGGTCGGGCCCTGCCGACCAGACCGCGAGGATGCCGCCCGGGCGCAGGGCGGCGCGGGCGGCGCCGAGGCCTGCCGCGTCGTAGAGCCTGTCGTTGGAGGCCCGTGTCAGGCCGTCCGGCCCGTTGTCGACGTCGAGCAGGATGGCGTCCCATGCAGCGGGCCGCTCGGCGATCGCGCGCGCCACGTCGATCTCTCGCAGGGACACGCGGGGATCGTCGAGGATGCCGGAAAACACGCCTGCGAGCGGCCCCCGCGCCCAGGCGGCCACCGCCGGCACGAGCTCGGCGACGGTCACCGCCGCCCCCGGAGGCAGCGTGCCCAGCGCCGCGCGCAGGGTGAAGCCCATGCCGAGCCCGCCGATCAGCACCTGCGGCGCCTTTCGCGATGCGATCCTGCCGCAGGCCAGCGTCGCCAGCGCCTCCTCGGAGCCGCTGAGGCGGCTGTTCATCAGCTCGTTCTGGCCAAGCATGATCGAGAACTCGGTGCCCCGCCGCCGCAGCCGCAGGGTGCCGCCGTCGCCGGGGATCGAGGCGGTATCGAGGTTCTCCCAGGGGATCATGCGGCGCTCGCGTCCTGATCCTGAGCGAGCCACGCCGCCATCCCGGCCGCCGCCGCCCGGCCGCTGCTGATCGCGCCCTGGAGCAGGTAGCCGCCGGTGGGCGCCTCCCAGTCGAGCATCTCGCCCGCCACGAACAGGCCGGGCCGCTTGCGGACCATGAAGCCCGCGTCGAGCCCGTCAAGGCCGACCCCGCCGGCGGTGGAGATCGCGCGCTCCATCGAGGCCATGGCGTGCAGGCGCAACGGCGCGGCCTTGATCAGCCCGGCGAGCGCATCCGGATCGGCCGGCAATGCGACGCCCGCCGACTCGCGCAAGACCCCCGCCGCGACCGGCGACAGGCCGGCCCCCTTGCGCAGGCGGGTGGCCATCGATTCGCCGGGCCGCGGGTCGGACAGCCGGTCTGCCAGCGCCCTCAACGTCAGGTCGGGGCGCAGGTCGAGCACGAGGCGGGCCGCGCCTTTACGCTCGATCATCGCGCGCAAGGCCCGCGACACCGCGTAGATCGCGCCGCCCTCGATCCCGTCTGCGGTGACCACCGCCTCGCCGCGCACGATCACGCCGTCGGCGGCGAGCCCAATCCGCTTCAGCGGCTGCCCGGCGAACCGCTCGCGGAAGTGCTCGGACCACGCCACCACGAAGCCCGCGTTGGCCGGCCGCAGGGGCGCGACGGCCACGCCGAGGTTCTCCAGCATCGGCACCCAGGCCCCGTCCGAGCCGAGCCGGGGCCAGCTCGCGCCGCCCAGCGCCAGCAGCACCGCCTTCGGCCGCGTCCAGCTCTTCCCCTCCGGCGTCTCGAACACCAGGGTGCCGTCCTCGAACGCCGCGAGCCGGTGCCTTGTGTGGATGCGGACGCCAGAAGCCTCGAGACGGCGCAGCCACGCCCGCAGCAGCGGCGAGGCCTTGAACGCCTTCGGGAAGACCCGCCCGCTCGATCCGACGAAGGTCGGCTCGCCCAGATCCTCGCACCAGGCGCGCAGGGCATCGGGTGGGAACGCCTCGATCGCGCGGCCCAAGCTGCCCGACGGATGGTATCGGCGCAGGAAGTCCGGCGCGGGCTCGCTGTGGGTGAGGTTCAGCCCGCCGCGGCCGGCGAGCAGGAACTTGCGGCCGACCGACGGCATCCGCTCGTAGACCGCCACCGCGTGCCCGGCGGCCGACAGCACCTCGGCTGCCGCCAGCCCGGCAGGGCCGCCGCCAACGATCGCCACCGTGTCCCGGAGGGCGTCTTCTCGCGCCACGTCGTCCTCTCGAATGTCCATGGCAGCGGAAGGCGTCGGTTCGCCCGCGCTGTCAAGGCATGGCAGCGGCGCCCGAACCCGGTTTGGGCCGCCCTTGATTCGCCGCGTTCGCGTCTCTAACTGCGGCTCATCGGCTGCGGGCCCCTCTGGCGGGATGCTCTCTCAAGATGCTTCCGTGATGTCGGAGCCGATGCTTTCCTTGCAAAAGAAGCATCACGGTCCCGCGAATGGTCGATTTCCTATACGTCGAGTGGCTCGGCAAGCCGATCTGGATGTGGCTTGGGTTCCACGCCCTGGTCGCGGCCCTCCTCGCCTTCGACCTCGGCCTGCTCCACCGCGACAAGGAGCACGAGATCGGCGTGAAGGAGAGCCTGCTCCTCACCGCCTTCTACTTCAGCCTCGGCCTCGCCTTCGGCGGCTGGATCTGGTGGTATCTCGGCGCCCAGCCCGCCCAGGAATACGTCACCGGCCTCGTGGTCGAGAAGTCGCTGTCGATGGACAACGTCTTCGTCATCGCGGTCATCCTTTCGGCCCTCGGCATCCCGCTCGCCGCCCAGCACCGTGTGCTGGTCTGGGGCATCCTCGCCGCGGTGCTGCTGCGCGGGTTGATGATCGGGCTCGGCGCCGCGCTGGTGCACCAGGCCGCCTGGGTGCTGTCGCTGTTTGCCGCCTTCCTGATCTATGCCGGCCTGAAGATGCTGTTCTCCAAGGAGGAGGATGCCGGCGACTTCCAGGATCATGCCGCCGTGCGCTGGCTGCGGGCGAAGCTGCGCATCACGCCCGAGCTTCACGGCCAGCACTTCATGGTTCGCAAGGCTGATCCGCGGACAGGCAAGACCGCGCTTTGGCTCACCCCGCTGGCGCTCGCCCTGGTTCTGGTCAACGGCGCCGACGTGATCTTCGCGGTCGACAGCGTGCCGGCGATCTTCGCGATCACCACGGACACCTTCGTGGTCTACACGTCCAACATCTTCGCGATCCTGGGCCTGCGGGCGCTCTACTTCGCGCTCGCCGCGATGGTCGATCGCTTCGCCTACCTCAAGACCGCGCTCGCCTTTATCCTGATCTTCATCGGCACGAAGATCGTGGTCGCCGACACCTTCGGCCTGGTCCACGTGCCGCCGTGGGTGTCGCTCGCGGTCACGGTGGTGCTGCTCACCGTCGGCATCCTCTACAGCCTGTGGCGTACCCGCGGCGAGGTGCATGCCGAC
This sequence comes from Methylobacterium sp. WL120, assembly GCF_008039465.1. Lineage (NCBI taxonomy): Bacteria > Pseudomonadati > Pseudomonadota > Alphaproteobacteria > Hyphomicrobiales > Methylobacteriaceae > Methylobacterium > Methylobacterium sp. WL120. The sequence continues at coordinate 4,105 of NZ_VRUT01000203.1, forward strand.
ACGGCCACGGACGGGCGCGAGGCGGAGCTGCACGGCCGGGCTTGAGCCCCGCCAGCTAGCCGCCCCGGCGGTAGACCCCACTGAACGTGACGTTCATGCCGCCGCAGGCCCCGTTGCTCTCCGCGACGAGGTCCGGCGGCATCAGCCGCATCCGGACGCTGCAACGGCTCACCTCGTCCGGGCGGAAGCCGGGGATCACGGCCTTGTCGCCGTCGGTCCAGGCGATGTCCTGGCCGTCGGGAGCGAGTTCGGCCTCGAACGAACCCATGTTGATCGCCCCGCGCTTCACCCGTTCCGGGTCCTGGGTCCCGTAGGATGCCGTCCCCGATAGCACGAGGCGTTCGCCCTTGCGCCGTATCGTAACGGTCTGCTCCGGGCCGCTCGTCCACGTGCCGATCCAGTCGTCGAGGCCGACCGTCGCGGGCGCGTCGTCGGCCAGCGCCCGCTCCGGCAACCAGCCGGATCGGATCTGGCCCGTCGCGCCGACATAGGTCGCGCAGGCGAAGGCGCCGCTCGACGCGCCGCGGATCACGCCGTTGCCGGCGACGAGGAAGGCTTTCTCGCGACAGGCGGGCGCGAGGCTCGGGCAAGCCGGGTCCGCGTCGGCCGACCGGACGAACGCGACGCGCCCCTCCGCCCCGACCCGTGCCCGCCGCAGCGTCCCGCCGAGATCGGGCAGGTCCGGGCAGATCGCGCTGGGCTTGGCCGCACCCGTCCGGGCATCCTGGGCGAACGCCGGAGTGGCGAGGGCGGCCAGCAGCACGAGGCCGGCCGGCACGGCGCTTGGGCGGTGATGGCGGGGCATGAGCCTCCTTCAGGTCGGACGCGACGCGATCAGGTCCCGGAGCGTCGTGATGGTGGAGGCGTCGGCGATGCCGTCCACGCGCGCCTGCCGGAAATGGCGCTGGAAGGCGGTGACGACCGCCCGCATGTGCGGATCGAACGTGCCCGTCACCGGCTGGTCGTAGCCGTAGAGCGCGAGCATCGCCTGCAGCGCCTCGATCGGCTGCCCCGCATCGCCTTCGGCGAAGAAGCGACCGTCGCGCAGAGGGACCTCCGGCACGTGGTGGCCGACGCCCTCGGCCGCGAGCCGGCGCCAGGGGAAATTCTCGCCCGGATCCTCCTTGCGGTCGGGCGCGATGTCGGAATGCGCGAGCACCCGGTCCGCCGGGATCGACCAGCGCACGACGATGTCGCGGGCGAGCGCGGTCACCGCCGCGACCTGCGCTTCCGGGTAGGGCGGCAGGCCGCCGGCATGACCGGGATGGACGATCTCGATGCCGAGCGAGCGTGAGTTCACGTCGCGCTCGCCCTGCCAGGACGCCCGGCCGGCATGCCAGGCGCGGCGACCCTCCGGCACCATCTGCAGGATCGTGCCGTCTTCCAGCACGACGTAATGGGCCGAGACCTCGGCGATCGGGTCGGCGAGCCGCTGCAGCGCGGCGGCCGCGCCGTCCATGCCGGTGTAGTGCAGGATCAGTATGTCCGGCCGCTTGCCGAGGCGCTCGCCATGGTTCGGCGAGGGCTGGATGCGGGTGGCGAGCGGGCTGTCCGGCGTCATGCCGCACCGCCTTCCAGACGGACGCCGCTTTCCGCGAGGATCCGGTCGTGGGCGGCGTTGATCGCGGCGAGGCGCTTGGTGGCGATCACCACCGCCTCGGGCGGCAGGCCGCGGGCGATCGCGCGATCGGGATGGTTCTCGGCCACGAGCTGCCGGTGGCGGACCTTCACCGCGGCCGGGTCGGCTCCGTGCTCCAGCCCGAGGACGAGGTAGGGGTCGTCGGCCAGCCGCACGTGCCGGGCGGCAATGCGGCGGAACGCGATGTCGTCGAACCCGAAGATCTCGGCGACGGCGCGGAGATAGGCTTCCTCGGCCTGATGGATCGCCCCGTCGGCGGTGGCGATGTGGAACAGGCCGTCGAGGACGTCCTCCAGCAGGGACGGCTCGTCGTGGAAGGCGTTCGCGAGCTGGCGGGCATAGGCCTCGTAGCCGTTGGTCGTGCGCTTCGCGAGGTCGAACAGGCGGGTGACGCGGGCGCGCTCCGCCTCGCCGACCTGCACCACCTTGCCGAAGGCCTCGACCTCGGAGGGCGTGACCACGCCGTCGGACTTCGCCATCTTGGCGGCGAGCGCCACGAGACCGGTGGTGAAGACCACGTCCCGCGGCATCGGGCCGAACAGCGCGCCCTCGCGGTCGACGAGATAGTGCCCGGCGAGCCCGCCCGCGAGCGCCCCGAGGGGGCCGCCGATCGCGAGGCCGATCCCGGCGCCGCCGAGCTTGCCCCAGATCCCCGAATTCATCGGGACCGGGCGGGGTTGTCTTGGAGATGCGGCACGGTCACCGGCTGGCCTTTTCACGATGCCGGCGACCTCGAAGCGTTCCGCCGACGACAGGCCGCCGGGGATACAGGCTCCGTCCGAAACGCGGAAGGGCCGGAGCGTTCGCTCCGGCCCTCCTCCATCCTGCTTCCGTGCCGGGGCGGCGAAGCCTCAGCGGCAGTACACGTCGCCGTAGGCGTCGCGGTAGGTGCCGTAGGGGCAGCGCGGCGCCGTCGAAGCGCCGACGATGGCGCCACCCGCGCCGCCGATCGCGGCACCGGCCAGCGCACCGC
>NZ_VRUT01000204.1:0-6711 GCF_008039465.1 Methylobacterium sp. WL120
CCGCAGGCCCGTGCCGGCGAGCACCGCACCGAGCGCTGCCAGGCGCACGACGTCGCGGCGGGTGCCGTCCGGGCGGGCGGGCCCACGGGGATCGCGGAGGGCGTCGGAGCGCGGGTCGGTCGGCAGCGTCGTGCCCCTTCGTTCGGGTGGTTCGGCAACAGGACCGGAAACAGCGAAGTGCCGGAAACGGTTCGCAACAATCGGCCCCTCGTACCATCCCGGTGCCTGAACTCTCGGTTAAGCGCGGCCGGCGGGCGCGAATTCCGGCGCCTGTGTGATCGAGGCCGCGCGGCGGAGCGGAAGGACGACGGCGAGGCGACGCCGTTTTGCGGGACGGGCGCGATCGGCTAATCGGGTGCTCCCATCCCGTCGCCCGCCGGTCCCGGCGGGCGGCACCAGCGACCGTCCCCGGGAACCTGAACGCGATGACGACACCGGCCCCCGCGCGGCGAAGCCTCACCGCGATCGTGCTCGCCGCCGGCAAGGGCACGCGGATGCGCTCCGACCTGCCGAAGGTGCTCCATCGCCTGGCGGGCCGCAGCATGCTCGGCCATGTGCTCGCTGCGGTGCAGGCGGCGGGTGCCGCACGCATCGCCGTGGTGGCCGAGCCCGGCCGCGACGACGTCGCCCGCGAGATCGCGGCGCTGGCGCCGGGCGCCGCAATCTACCCGCAGGTCGAGCGCCTCGGCACGGCGCATGCGGTGCTGGCTGCCCGGGCGATCCTGAGCCAAGGCGACGACGGGGAAGGCGACGACGTCATCGTGGCCTTCGGCGACACCCCGCTGATCACCGGCGAGACCCTGTCGCGGCTGCGGGCGCCCTTGGCCGAGGGCGCAGCGGTAGTGGTACTGGCCTTCGAAACCGAGGCACCCGCCGGCTACGGCCGGGTGCTGACCGAGGGCGCCCACGTGGTCGCGATCCGCGAGGAGAAGGACGCCAGCGAAGCGGAGCGCGCGGTGCGCCTGTGCAACGCCGGGCTGATGGCGCTGTCGGGCGACCACGCGCTGGCGCTCCTGGAGCGGATCGGCAACGACAACGCCGCCGGCGAGTACTACCTGCCCGACGCGGTGGCGCTGGCCGTCGGCGACGGGCTCTCCGTCGCCGTGGTTCCAGTGACGGAGGCGGAGGCGCAAGGGGTCAACGACCGGGTGCAGCTCGGCGTCGCCGAGGCCGCGATCCAGGCGCGCCTGCGCCGCAGCGCCCAGCTCGGCGGCGCGACGCTGGTCGCCCCCGAGACGGTGTTCCTCAGCCACGACACGATCCTCGGGCGCGACGTGCTCGTCGAGCCGAACGTGGTGTTCGACACCGGCGTCCGCGTCGACGACGGGTGCGTCGTCCACGCCTTCTCGCACCTGAAGGACGTGCGCCTGGAGGCGGGCGCGAGCGTCGGCCCGTTCGCGCGCCTGCGGGGCGGCGCGGTGCTGGAGGCCGGCGCCAGCATCGGCAACTTCGTGGAGCTGAAGAACGCCCGCCTCGGGCCGGGCGCCAAGGCCGCGCACCTGACCTATCTCGGCGACGCCGAGGTCGGCGCCCGCGCCAACGTCGGGGCCGGCACCATCACCTGCAACTACGACGGGGTCTCGAAGCACCGCACCCGGATCGGGGCCGGCGCCTTCATCGGCTCGAACTCCGCGCTGGTCGCCCCCGTCGCGATCGGTGCCGGCGCCTTCGTCGCCTCCGGCTCGGTGATCACCGACGACGTGCCCGACGGGGCGCTCGCCGTCGCCCGCGGCCGCCAGGCGACGAAGCCGGGCTGGGCCGAGACGAAGCGCGCGGCGCTGCAGGCGGAGAAGGTGGCGCGCGCAGGCAAAGCGTAGGTCCCGGCGGGCGCACCCGCAGCCCCTTCAAAAGACGGCCCGCGCCTCTCACGTAAACGGCCCACTGCATCGCCTGCCCTGCGTAGCCACGGGGGGCTGGCCTCGTGCGGCGGCGATCCGGTACAAGCCGCCGGTCCACCGGGCGAACCGAAAGACAACTCAGCATGTGCGGCATCGTCGGCATCGTCGGTAACGGGGCAGTGGCCGGTCCGCTGGTCGAGGCGCTTCGCCGCCTGGAATACCGCGGCTACGACTCGGCCGGCATCGCCACGCTGGAGCACGGGCGGTTGGCTCGGCGGCGGGCCTCGGGCAAGCTCGTCAACCTCGAGGCGAGGCTGCGCGAGGAGCCGCTGGCCGGCGCGATCGGCATCGGCCACACCCGCTGGGCGACCCATGGCCGCCCCAACGAGACCAACGCCCACCCGCACGCCACCGCGCGGCTCGCCGTGGTCCACAACGGCATCATCGAGAATTTTCGCGAACTGAAGCACGAGCTCGAGGCCAAGGGCGTCCGGTTCGAGAGCGAGACCGACACCGAGGTGGTGGCCCAGCTCGTCAGCCATGCCATGGACCAGGGCCTCGGACCGGTCGAGGCGGTGGCCGCCTGCCTCCCGCGCCTGCGCGGCGCCTTCGCCCTCGGCTTCCTGTTCGCCGGCCACGACGACCTGCTGGTCGGCGCCCGGCACGGGGCGCCGCTCGCAATCGGCTACGGCGCGGGCGAGACCTATCTCGGCTCCGACGCGCTGGCGCTGGCGCCGTTCACCGACGCGCTCACCTATCTGGAAGAGGGCGACTGGGCGATCCTGTCGCGCAGCGGTGCCGAGATCCGAGACATCCACGGCGCGGTCGTCCAGCGCCCGCGCCAGACCATCGCGACGCAGGCCTACCGGATCGACAAGGGCAACCACCGCCACTTCATGGCCAAGGAGATCCACGAGCAGCCGGAGGTCGTCGGCCGCACGCTCTCCCACTACGTCGACCTCGCGCAAGGGCGCGTCGCGCTGCCCGAGCCGCTGCCCTTCGACTTCGCCAAGCTCACGCGCCTCAACATCACCGCCTGCGGCACCGCCTACTATGCGGGGCTGGTGGCCCGTTACTGGTTCGAGCAGATCGCGCGGCTTCCCGTCGAGATCGACGTCGCCTCCGAGGCGCGCTACCGCGAAGCGCCGCTCGAGCGCGACGGGCTGACGCTCGTCATCTCGCAATCGGGCGAGACCGCCGACACCCTGGCTTCGCTGCGCTACGCGAAGTCCCAAGGGCAACACAGCGTGTGCGTCGTCAACGTGCCGACCTCGACCATCGCGCGGGAATCCTCCGTGGCGCTGCCGACGCTCGCCGGCCCCGAGATCGGCGTCGCCTCGACCAAGGCCTTCTCTTGCCAGCTCACCGTGCTGCTGTGCCTGGCCATCGCCGCCGGCCGCGCCCGCGGCACCATCGACGCCGCGGAGGAGCGCCGCCTCGTCGACGCGCTGATCACCGTGCCCGGCCTGATGGCCGACGCGCTGGCCCGCGAGAACGAGATCGAGGGGCTGGCCCGCGAGATCGCCAAGGCGCGGGACGTGCTCTACCTCGGCCGCGGCACCAGCTACCCGATGGCGATGGAGGGCGCGCTGAAGCTGAAGGAGATCAGCTACATCCACGCGGAAGGGTATGCGGCGGGCGAGCTCAAGCACGGGCCGATCGCGCTGATCGACGAGAGCGTGCCGGTGATCGTGATCGCCCCGCACGACGCGGTGTTCGAGAAGACCGTGTCGAACATGCAGGAGGTCGCCGCCCGCGGCGGGCGCATCGTGCTGATCGGCGACGCCAAGGGCGCAGCCGAGCACGGGCTCGACACCCTGGCCACGGTGACGATGCCCGACCTCGACCCGACGGTCGCGCCGATCGTCTACGCGGTGCCGATCCAACTCGTCGCCTACCACACCGCCGTTGTCATGGGTAAGGACGTGGACCAGCCGAGAAACCTCGCCAAGTCCGTCACGGTGGAATAGGCGCGATCTTTCAAACAGTTCGCTTGTAGAAAACAAATAAAGTCTGGTCAGAAAATAAAGTCTGGCCAAAGAAATAGTTTGTCCAAAATGACCAAAAAATAAAGTCTGTCCGTTGAGACGCGGGGTTCGATGAACCCGCTTTCAAATGACATCAGTCGACGTCCAACGACAAAAGGTGATTCGTTCTGGAATTCTCCACGAGGTGAACTCGCCATGCCGATGATTGACACGCCCAGTGTCGACGATAAGCCATTGATGGTCGTGATCGGCATTACGATCCAGGGCATATTGCGGAAGGGTGGTACGCGCTCTCCGTGTTTACCCCATCGCGAAGGCATTTTCTGAGCTCTGGACCCATCACGAGATCGTCGTTTTTCGATCCTGCTCACGACCAATTTGTATGTCGAATGCAAGAAGCCCCTTGCGATTAAATCGGGGCTCGAAGTTAACCTCAACACCAAACGTTAAAATATCCCAAGTCCTTGGGTCAGTATGATCCGAATGCGAAAATACGTCTCTCGGATAAGACGGCGATTTTAGAAAAACGTACGTCGACTCAATCCTCGCCACAGTTCCAATCATTCGTGGGAAAAGTTTTACAAGCGAGGATTGGCCAGACTGAGCTCTTTGACGAAAATCGGGAGGGGCACCGACATCAATTTGGTCGAATAATTGCACCGCTTCTGGGCCTCGGCCGCGCAGAAGAAGGAACTGAGCATGGACATGTCTCGCCTCAAAGGCAACGTCACCTCTCGTATAAGATGACGAGAGGTGTGGCTCGATTCGAATATCTTCGATATCTTCTTGGATAAGATGCTTTGCGATCGTCAAATGCAAGATGCGGTCGTCAGGGTTTTTCTCGATCGCAGCCGTGAGGAGATCCACGGCCTTTTTACGGTCTCCACCCTTGGCATAGACAGACGCTAGCCGCATCGGCACACCGGCCCCCCCGCGGATTCAGAGACCAAGCCCGTTCCAAAGCCCGTGTCGCTGCTCGTTTCTCATTGATCACTGTCAATAGACGCGCTTCGGTATCGGCAATATCTGGATCGCCAGCATAGCTCGCAGTAGCCCGATCGAGCGCCTTCTCGGCTTCTTTGACCTTATCAGCAAAAAAGCTCAGATCTGCCGCACTCGCAGTATCGTCGATTGTCTCCGAGAGATCGGCGACCTCATCAACAAGCAGCTTGCATCGCGAAGAGGCCGTTAAAACGCTGCTGGCCGGACGCATCTCGGAAAGCCGATCACGAGCCTGCCGCCGAAATTGCTCCTTCAAGAGCTCTGAATGCTCCACATTCGCCCGCCGGCGAGCAATCTCGGCCTGCGTATGAATGATTGAACTCGAACCGCGGTCCTTCGAACGGGCCCGTTTGGCCAACATTTCCGCTTCAGATAGAGAGCCGCCGGAATGGTTGGCTTCGAAAATAGCCCATTGCTGATCGATGAAGCCCATCTCAGGGGCCGCTTTCGAGGCGGCACGATAAACATCCCGACCTGGCTCCGCACCAACCATCGTCTTGCTCAGATTGCGGCCACGCGTGATTTCCAACAAAGCGTGACTATCGACTGAATATCCCGGATCGAGCCCACCGATAATTCGAATTAGCTGATCGGCTTTTTCCTCGTCCGAGGGACAGGCCTGATTAAAGACTAGACTCGCGATTCGAGAATGACGAGCGCGATAGTTATGGTCACCGGTATGAGCATCCTGTCCGGTGATAACCACATTCTCTAGCGGCTTTAAAAACTTCGTCTCGTAGTCATTGAAACGAACGCCAGAGACACGAGATATCGTTCCAGCCCGGACCGGAACCGCAAATTGATGCATTGTTGCGATGTCGAGATAAAGCCTCCGCGCCTGCTCGGGAGTAACATCGTTATACTCGCCAAAAACAATGTCTTCGAGTTTACGCCCGTGAGTTGCCTCGTGAAGGGCCACGAGTAGTTGCCGCTCGGCCGTCTTCATAAAGGCATCAATTTGCTCTTGGCGTGGCCGCCCCGTCAGGAGGCCAAGGCATCTGTGACGCTCCAGCAAATCAATTAGGCCTTCGACATCTTGCGTTGAAAGATTTGGAACACGCGTGAAAATTGGATTCCATCTGTCGAGCGCCGAACAGTAAACGTTCCATTCGCTGTCTCGCTCAGCGCCAATAACCGTGACGGGGACACGTTGCTTTTTGCACGTGGAGAGAAGCGCCATCACCCGATCTGTGTGTAGTGCCAAGCGATCGACAAAGACGAAGACGCGCTTGTCCGTCAGGCCGTAGAGCTCCATCACATGTTCAGGAAGCAGAGCACCGTCTTGCTCGAACCACAGGACAGGACACTCATTCAGTTGTGTTGCCGCCTCCCAGGCAATGCGTTTAAGAGCAACGGTTTTTCCACTCCCACCCGGACCACGAAGCACGAATAAGCGAACCGCCGTGTCCGTCGGCATTTCCATGAACGCCTGATATACGACTTCGTCAACGTACTTCCGACGAAGATCAAGACGTTGGACAACGCAGCCCCACCCGGTATCGAATCCTTCGTAAAACTTCTTTGGATCCTGCTCTGCGTGACGAATATCACCATGCACAAATGTTAAATCGCGATCGATCGCTTCTCGTAGCGCGGGCGATTCGACTTTATTGGTCTTATAAAATCTTCGAATTGGCAGATCGGCTGGCCTGCCTCCTGAAAAGTGGTCCTCCCTGAGGTATGGCTTCGAGCCATGTGGAGGATGTTTTCATGGGACGGAAGAAGCATACGGCTGAAGAGATCGTCGCCAAGCTACGCCAAGTGGATGTTCTGGTCTCACAAGGTCGCAAAGTTGCCGAAGCAATCCAGTCCATTGAGGTGACCGAAGTCACGTATTATCGCTGGCGTTCCGAGTATGGCGGTCTGAAGGGGGATCAGGTCAA
>NZ_VRUT01000205.1:0-6688 GCF_008039465.1 Methylobacterium sp. WL120
AGACGCGGCCCGTAACCCGGGCTCCCATCGAAGAGGCAGAATCCAGCCTCTCGGACGTCGGCCAATCCGTGGCAAACACCGATAACGATCCAAACCGAGCGTAACACCAGACTTCTGCAGCAGCCTGTTAGCGCTGCACCGTCTCGACGCTGACGACGTCGGGGTTCGCCCGCAGCGTCACGGCGATCGCCTCGACGCTGGTGGCCGACAGGCGCACGAACGCCACCTCGATCTCGTCGAGGGCGGGGTCTTCGGCGGTGCGCGCCGTGAACTGGCGCACCCGCGAGGCACGTTCCCCGGTCGCGACGTGAAGGGTGTCGATTGAAAGCGTCCCCCGCTTGGCGACGATGCGAAGCGTCCGCGTCTGCATCCGGTCGCGCCAGCGCTCCTCCAGCGGTTTCACCCCCGCCAGGATCGCGATGACGAAGGTCGTGGTCGCCACCGCCGGGACGTAGAGCCCGCCGCCGATGGCGAGGCCGATCGCCGCCACCGCCCACAGGCTCGCGGCGGTGGTCAGACCCTTCACCACCTCGCCGCGTAGCAGGATTGTGCCCGCACCGAGGAATCCGATGCCGGAGACGACCTGCGCCGCGACGCGCGAGGGATCGAGGACGACGTTCTTCGCCCCGAGCGCGTCGGCGAAGCCGTAGTTCGAGACCAGCATGATCAGACAGGATCCGACGCAGACCAGCATGTGCGTGCGCAGGCCCGCCGCCCAGAGCAGGCGCTCGCGCTCGAGCCCGATGACGCTGCCGAGTAGGGCCGCCAGCGCCAGGCGGCCGATCATCTCCGCGTTCCCGAGCAGCGTTCGCCTCCCTGGTCCTCAGCGATCCGCGGTGAAGAATAGGCGCGTCCGGCGCGTCATGCGACGCCGAGCGTGGCCTTCTCCACCTCGTAGGCTGCGCGCACGGTCGCCGGCCCGTAGGTGCGCTCCAGGCGCCGGACGGTGAAGTGGGCACGCGCCATCGACTGGAAATGGCCCATGAAGGCGGTGTTGACCGCTGCCCCTCCGAACGCGCCCAGCACCGGCACCGCCTGCGCGGCGACCTTCTGCGAGACCACGATGCCGAAGCGCGCCGCGATCTGGGCGGTGAAGCGGATCAGCGCCGGGGCGGACTGGTCGAGCAGGGTCTTGCTCCCGGCGTAGCGGGCGGCCTCGGCCATCGTCTTGGCGAGGGCGGCGCGCACGGCGAAGTAGCCGCTCTCGGCCAGCCCCGTGCCGTCGGCGCCCGCGCCCCCGGCCGCCGAACCGGTCTTTCCGCCGAGTGCGAAGACCTGGACGCAGGCGAGCGCGCCCTCCGGGTCGTCGAGGTCCTCGCCCTCCTCCCGCGCGATCTCGGCGATCGAGCGCAGCATCAGGGTGGTCGAGACCGGCAGCTCGACGGCGAGCGTCGCGAGGCCGAAGGCGCCGCCGAACGCCCCCGACAGCGCCGCCAGGGCCTTGTGGTTGAAGGTGCTCGATCCGGTCAGGCTGCCGAGCAGCCCGCCGAGGCCCCCCTCGGCCTTCGCGGCGACGCCCTCGACCGCGGTGCCGGCGGCCGGCGCGACCGCGACCTTCGGCAGCGTCTTCAGGGCGACTCGCAGGGCGCCCCGCATCGCGGCCTCGGTCGAGCGTCCGACGGCCTCGGTCACGGGGGCCGGGAGCGACCGGCCGATCATGTCGAGGGGGGCGCCGGCCGCGGCCGAGAGCCTCGCGGCGAGGCCCGGCTGCTCCAGTGCGCGAACGGACCGGCGCAACGCCGCGAGGTCCGCCTCGCTCAAGGGACGCTCGATGGACTCGGTGGCGGCCGGAAGGACCTCACCGGTCAGCGCGATGTCGCTCATGCTTTCCTCCTCACGCCCGGGTTCTCAAGGGCACCCCCGGCGAACCGGTAGGAAGCGGGACGGAGACCGGAGGGTTCCCGTCCCCCGCCGCGGCAGGTGTCGCCGCACTGTTGGGAACGACGGGTGCAGGCTTCCGACTCGGGGTCCGGCCGACGGCGAGGCAGAGCAGCACCACCGGGATGCCGACCGCCGAGGTCATGACGAAGAAGGTCGGGTAGCCGAAGGCGGCGACGATGTAGCCCGCGGTGCCCGCGACGAGCTTGCCCGGCAGCGCGTAGAGGGACGAGAACAGCGCGTACTGCGTCGCCGCGTAGCCCGGGGTGGTCAGGCTCGACATGTAGGCGATCAGCGCGATGCCGGCGAAGGAGCCGCAGAAGTTCTCGATCGAGATCGCCACCGTCAGCCGCCAAACCTCCGGCCCGCCGGTCGACAGCCAGGCGAAGGAGAGGTGCGAGGCGGCGGCGAGGAAGGCGCCGGCGAGCAGCGTTGGGAACATCCCGAACCGCGCCATCGCCCAACCGCCCGCGAAGCCGCCGGCGATGCCGACCCAGATGCCGTAGAGTTTGGTGACGGTGGCGATCTCCTTCAGGTCGAACCCCAGCGTCCGGTACAGCGGGCTCGCCATCACGCCGGAGACGAAATCCGGCATGCGGTAGAGCGCCACGAGGACCAGCACGCCCCACAGGGCCGGCCCCATCCGTTCGCGGAGCTCGACCAGGGGCTCGAGGACGGCCTGGCGGACCGACCACAGCCGCGTCCCGGCCGCCTTCGGCGTCGCGGCGGTCGCCGCGGCATCGACGGTCGCGACCTCGGGCCGGCCGCGGTCGAAGGCGGGGGCGAGGAGGGCCGCGACTAGGCCGACGAGCATCAGCGCCGCCATCGTCAGGTACGCGAAGGTCCAGCCCTTGTCGGAGGCGAGGAAGAGGGCGCCGGCGCCCGCCGTGATCAGGCCGAGGCGGTAGCCGAGGTTCGAGGTCGCCGCGAGGATGCCCTGGAAGTCGGTGCCGGCGGCGTCGATGCGCCAGCCGTCGACGACCACGTCCTGGGTCGCGGCGCAGAAGGCGACGAGGAAGGCGCCGAGCCCGAGCAGCGCGAGGCTCGTCTTCGGGTCGGCGAAGGCCATCAGCACGAGGCAGATCGCCACCGCCACCTGGGTCGTCACCATCCAGGCGCGGCGGCGGCCGAGGCGGGCGCTCAGCACCGGCACGTCGATCCGGTCAATCAGCGGCGCCCAGAGGAACTTCAGGGAGTACGGCAGCGCCACGTAGCTGAACAGGCCGATCGCCTTGACGTCGATGTCCGAGAAGGCGAGCCGCAGGGTGAAGGTCCCGAGCACCAGGAGCAGCGGCAGCCCGGAGGAGAACCCGAGCGCCAGCATGAGGACGATGCGCCGATCCTCGACGAGGTCGCGGGCCCGCAGCCGTCGCGCGAGCTTGTCCGGTGCGGTGTCCGTGGCCATGCGATGGGAACTCCTTGACGCCTATGAGCCTTGATCCGCAAGAATCGTGGCAGCCTTGCGCCGGCCCACGCGTCGCGGAACGTCCGGGCGCGGGACGGCGGACGGATCATGGTCGATGTCGGCTTAACGCGACATCGCACATTTGCTTGGGTACAAGCGCGGGCGATCGGGAACCTTGCTCCCGCGGGTCTGTTCGGATGAGGCGAGCGTAGCCGCTCTCCTCGCACCGTCCGTCCGCGCGGGCCCAGCGCGGCGGCTCTCGATGCATCAAGGCTCCTCGCGTACCGATCGGTTACAGGATGATGGAGACCAGCGACCAGGCGGATTACCCGCTCGCTCCGGCGACGTTCGCGCGGGCGTTCGATTCGAGCCCGACACCGATGCTGCTCACGAACGCGGCCCACGACAACAATCCGATCGTTTGGGTCAACGAGGCGTTCCTAAATCTCACCGGGTACGGCCGCGACGAGCTGCTGGGGCGCAATTGCCGGATGCTGCAGGGAGCGGGCACCGACCGCTCCGAGGTCGCGCGCCTGCGCGCCGCGCTCGATGCGGCGGAGCCGATCGAGTGCGAGCTGCTGAACTATCGCAAGGACGGCACGGCCTTCTGGAACAGCATGACCGTCAACCCGGTGCGGAACGCCGACGGGCGGGTGACATTCTTCTTCGCCGCGCAGGCCGACATGACCGACAAGCGGTCGGTCGAGCAGGCGATGCGCGGCACCAACGACGAGTTGGAGCGCCAGGTCGGACAGCGTACCGCCGACCTGCAGGCCGCCCTCGAGCAAAAGACCGCGCTGCTTCACGAGGTCGATCACCGGGTCAAGAACAACCTCCAGGTCATTTCGTCATTGATGCTGCTGAAGGCACGGCGCACGCCCGAGGGCGAGGCGCGCGACGCGCTCTCCGGCATGGCCGAGCGCATCGGCGCGCTCTCGACCGCGCACCGGATGCTCTACTCGGCCGGCGACGTCACCAAATTCAACCTGTCGGACTTCACCGATGACTTCCTGTCGGACTTCAACGCCGGGCTCGATGCCGAGCGCACCAAGGTCGAGGCGCGGATCGATTCGATCGCGGTCTCCGCCGCCATGGCCGCGCCGCTCGCGCTGATGATCCACGAGTTGGCGAGCAACGCCGTCCGGCACGCGTTCCCGCAGAACCGGGTCGGCCGCATCGGTATCACCGCGCGACGCACCGAGACCGGCATGCACCTGATGATCGAGGATGACGGCGTCGGGATCGACGCAGGCCCGGTCAACCCGGCGGGCTTCGGCCGGAACCTCGTCGAGATGGTGGTGCGGCAGCTGCGCGGCACGATCACGTGGCGCGACCGCGGACCCGGCACCGTGGTCGAGATCGCGATTCCGCTGGCGGAGGACGCGTGATCGAACCGGCCCTGCGCATCCTCGTGGTCGAGGACGAGGCGCTGATCGCCCTCGAACTGGAATTCTTGCTCGACGACCTCGGCTACGTCACGGTCGGGATCGCGGCGAGCTCAGCCGAGGCGATCGCGCTGGGGCTGTCTACCGCGCCGGACGTGGCGCTGGTGGACATCCATCTCGTCGATGGGCCGACCGGCGTCGACGTCGCCCGGGCGCTCAGCGCCGACCCGCGCACGACGGTGGTGTTCATGACCGCCAACGCCAAGCGTATCCCCGACGATTTCGCCGGCGCCTTCGGTGTGATCGCCAAGCCCTATTCCGAGCGGGTCGTAGCGAGCACCCTCGACTATGTCGCCGGCTGCCGCGCCGGGCGTGTCCCTGCCCCGCCCTGCCCGGACGGTTTCTGTCGCGCACCCGAGTAAGTGCGCCTCAGCCGGCCGCGCGTTCGCGCTTAAGCCGATAGAGCGCCTCCATCGCCTCCCGCGGCGTCAACGCATCCGGGTCGATCGCATCGAGCAGGAGGCCGAGCCTGTCGTCCGCCTCGATCGCCGGTTCCGGAAGCGGCGGCGGCGCAAGGCTCGCGAATAACGGCAGGTCGTCGATGCGCGGGCGGCTTGGGCGCTCGCGCTCGGCCTTCTCCAGCCCCTTCAGGATCGCGCCGGCCCGCGCGACGACGGCGCTCGGGAGGCCGGCGATGCGCGCCACCTGCAGCCCGTAGCTGCGCTCGGCCACCCCCGGTACGACCTCGTGCAGGAACACGACGCCGTCGCGGTGCTCGGCAACCTTCAAGGTGGCGTTGTCGAGCTGCGCCAGGCGCTGGCCGAGGGCGGTCAGCTCGTGGAAATGCGTGGCGAACAGCGCGCGGCAGGCGTTCGCCTCGTGCAGGTGCTCGAGGCAGGCCCAGGCGATCGAGAGCCCGTCATAGGTCGCGGTCCCTCGCCCGATCTCGTCCAGGATCACCAAAGAGTGCCGTGTCGCCTGGTTGAGGATCGCGGCGGTCTCGACCATCTCGACCATGAAGGTCGACTGCCCGCGGGCGAGGTCGTCGGCGGCGCCGACGCGGGAGAACAGCCGATCGACGCGGCCGATCCGGGCTTCGCGCGCCGGTACGAAGGCGCCGACCTGCGCGAGCACCGCGATCAGGGCGTTCTGGCGGAGATAGGTCGACTTGCCGCCCATGTTCGGCCCGGTGATCAGCCGGATGCGGCCGCGCCCCTCCCCCGAGAGGTCGCAATCGTTGGCGATGAAGGCTGTCCCGGACTTGCGCAGGGCCGCCTCGACCACCGGGTGACGGCCCTCCGCGATGACGAAGCTCATCGACGCGTCGACCTGGGGCCGGCACCAGTCCAGCTCGACCGCAAGCTCGGCGTGGCTCGCGGCCACGTCGAGCGCAGCCAACGCCTCGGCGATGCCGCCGATCGCCTCCGCTTGCGCGACGATGCGGGCCGAGAGGTCGTCGAACACCGACGCTTCCAGTGCGAGCGCGCGGTCGGCCGCCCCAAAAATCTTCTGCTCCAGCGCGCCGAGCTCGACGCTGGTGAAGCGCATGGCGTCGACCATGGTCTGTCGATGCACGAAGTCGCGCATCAGCCCCTTCAGGCAGGCCTCGCCGACCGATTGCGGCACCTCGATGAAGTAGCCGAGCAGGCCGTTATGCTTGATCCGCAGGGTGCGGCAGCCGGTCTCCTCGGCATAGCGCGCCTGGAGCGCCGCCACGACCTTGCGCGAGTCGCTGCCGAGGAGGCGCGCCTCGTCGATCTCCGGATGGTAGCCGACGCGGACGTAGCCGCCGTCGCGCCGGTTCAGCGGCAGCTCGTCGGCCAAGCTGGCGCGCAGCGTCTCGACGAGGTCGCGGTCGGCGCGGGCGAGGATCTTCGCCAGCCGCGCCAGGTCGTCCGGCAGGTCCGTCCCGTCCGCGAGGCGTGCGCCGAGCGCCAGCGCCACGTCGAGCCCGTCGCGGATCGCGGCGAGATCGCGCGGGCCGGCCCGGCCGAGGCCGGTGCGCGAAAGCGCGCGGGCG
>NZ_VRUT01000206.1:0-6565 GCF_008039465.1 Methylobacterium sp. WL120
CCAAGGTGGGGGCGGGCAGCGAGGCCAGGGTCTGCGCGGCGGCCGGCGCCACGCCGGCGGCGAGGAGGGCGAACAGCCCGAGGCCGAGCGCCCGGATCCCCGTTCCCTTGCTGCTGAACACCCGGCCCATCGCCCAAACCCTCCGTCGATGGAGGCACGATGGGCCCGCGCGCCCTCCACGGCGCTGAAGCCGATACGAGCAATTTTATCGATTCCCCGCCGCGGCCGGCGCGCCTCACAACAGCCCGAACCGGACGCTTTGGCGACCCGGCGGATTGTCGGCATCGCGTAGAGGATCGGGAAACCCTGTGCGGCCGCCGCGGTCGCCGTCCGGTCGATCCGAAGTTCCGATGCGGGACGTCAAACGCAGCGATCGGACGCGATCCGACCGAGCGAGCGGCCGACCCGGCAAAGGCGATCACCGTTCAGGTCGGGCTTGATGAATGAGAAGGGTTTTCGGACGGCGGCGTGCGTGCGATCCGGCAAAACCGCATCGTTCGCTCGATTCGCAGAATCAATCGGCAATGACGTGGTGACCGCGACGCGTCCGTCCCGGCGGCGGCGGCCACGACCAAGTCGCCGAAGCGTTCGGCCCCGGCCGCCGCGTGCTTAGAGCGTCATGCCTTCGTGGAAGCGGTCGGGGGAGAGCGGCAGCATGAACTGCACGCCGAACCCGCCTTCGAAGTATCGCACGAGCTTGCCCGGCGTGCTGCCGATCGTGAGCGTCGTGCCCAGCGGCGGCGCGCTGAGGCTGGCCAGGGCCACGCCCGACATCGAGATGTCGATGACCCGCGCCTTGATCTCGCGCCCGCTCTCCAGCCGCACGACCACCGCCGGCTGCTTGGGCACGATGCGCTCGTGGGTCCGGCCCTCGGGCAGGCCGAGCATCTCGCGGTTGGCGAGCCAGGTGAGCTGCGAGGCGATCTTGTCGCGCTTGCGCGGCGTGGCCGACAGCTGGATCGCGAAGCCGCCCTTGGGATGGCGCGCGATGACGCCCTCGATCCGGCCGATATGCTCGAGGTACAGCACCACGCGCTCGCCGAGCTCACCCACCACCGCGCAGGTCAGACGGACGCCGCCGGGCGACATGTCGACGGTCTGGCACGGATATTCGCGGCGGTCGGACAGCATGTAGCGGCCGAGCAGGGAGACCGGCACGCGCTGATGGCGTCGCAGGTCGGAGGCCTGCGCAAGGCGCAGTGTCGTCGTTCCCGCTGAGTTCTGCGCCATCATCATCGCGGGAATAGTCGGTCCGTCGTTGCTCGCTTGCAAAACCTAGCAATTATCTGGTTACGAAAACCTTGTTCCAGGCACACAATCTGAGGTTTTTTGCTCAAGGTGCCTGTTCAATTTTCTCGCGTCAGTTCTGCGGCCGGCGTCTCCGCTGCTTTCAGACCCGTCCGCCGCGGTGGACCATGAGGTGCCCGCGACGGAACGGGGCGCTGTCGTTGGCCGGCGGGGGGAGGGCGCCGAACGCCCCGGCTTCGAGGCCCGCGAGATCGAGGACCGAGTCGTCGCCCTGCGGCCCATCGTGGAGGGCGTCGGGCATGGGCCGGGCCAGCATCCGCAGGGAGAGCGTGTTGAGGCGCACGAGCGGACGCAGGCCGAGCCAGGTCGGCGGGGCGAGGGGGCTCAGCGCGCCGAGCGCCCGCGCCTGAGTGCGCGCGCGGTGGCGGAGCGGCAGCAGGAGGAATTCGAGGTCGACGGTCTCGCCGTCCGTGTTGGTGCCGCGCAGGCCCGCGACGACGCCGATCGCGTCCGCCGCCACCGTCTCGACCATCCGCCATGGGTCCGCCGAGGCGTGGCCCCAGAGGGCGGACAGGTGCGCGGCCCGCAACTCCCGCCCGAACAGGGCGCAGACGCGGGTGCCGGCGAGCCGCAGGGTCGCGGTCCGGTGCGGCATGTCGAGTTCGAGGATCAGGCTGTCTGCCAGCAGGTGGCGGATCGCGCCGGGTTCGATCTCGGAGCGCTCCGGGGCGCAGCGCTGCCCGCGAAGCCGGTCCCAGTAGCTGTAAAGCATGCGGCTGGTCGGATGCTTCATCGGTGTCCCGGACTGACGCGCGGCGGCGTGGCGATCGGTGCCGCTTCGGAACACCTTCGATCTCTCGTGGTGCATCCAGCGGCTGTTCGACCGTCACGGTGCACAACCTACGCCCGGGGTCACGGTCAAGCTCGCGCAACCCTTCGTTAAGGTTAAGCGGAGGTTGACGTTGCACGCCGGGCGGCCCTGCGAGACAATGTTCACGAAAGCGTGACGGTTCGGGTCGCCCCGACGCCGTCACGTCTCCGGGTCGCCTTTGCGAGGTGCGCGGAGGGATCGGGCGCCCGCGCCCCGCCGTCTCCTGGTCCGGACGGTGCCCGGCCCCGCAAGGGGTCTCGGATCCTCTGCTTCAGGGAGGTCGCCCGTTCGCGGTGCGCCTCCCTTTTTTTGTTCGCCGGCCGCCGTTCCGGCCGTCGCCGCGGCCGCAGGCCCTTGCAGCGGGAGCCGTCGCCCCGACATGTGGCGCCATGGATGCTTCCCCCGATCTGCCGCGCCAGGGCCGCGTGCCCGTCTTCAACATGCCGGGCGTGGTCACCGTCTCGATCGGCCTGCTGCTCGCGATCCATGCGGTCCGCGAGATCCTGCTGCCGGACGCCTGGGACATCCGCCTGGTGCTCGACCTCGCGCTGGTGCCGTCCCGCTGGACGACATGGTTCGACCCGGCCCAGGCCGACGCGGTGCTGCGCGCGGCGAGCGAGGCCGGGGACGCGCAGTTCGCCGCCGCGCGCGAAGGCTTCGCCCGCTACGTGCTCAGCGAGCCCGGCGCCTACCCGTGGAGCTTCGCCACCTACGGCCTACTGCACGGCTCGTGGATGCACGTGATCTTCAACAGCGTCTGGCTCGCGGCCTTCGGCTCACCGGTGGCGCGGCGCTGCGGCGCCTGGCGCTTCGGGCTGATCGCCCTTGCCGGCACGGTCGCGGGCGGGGCGCTGCATGTCGCGATCGACCCGCTGAGTTCTTCGCCGCTGATCGGCGCCTCCGCCGGCGTGTCGGCGCTGATGGCCGCCGCCGCGCGCTTCGTGTTCCAGCCGCCGGCGGCGGGCTACGGGACGCAGGCCTGGCAGCTGCCGCCGCACCGGCCGGCCGAGACCGTCCCGGAGCTTTTGCGCAACCGCACCGCGGTGACCTTCCTGGTGATCTGGCTGGCGACGAACCTGCTGTTCGGCCTGATCAGCCTGCCGCTCGGCGCCGAGAACGCGGCGGTCGCGTGGGACGCCCACCTCGGCGGCTTCGTCGTCGGCTTCCTGATGTTCCCGTTCGTGGACCCGCAGGCACGACCGCCGCGGTAGCCGGCCCGAGCCGCTTGGATGACCGGCCGCATGACGGCGGCCGACATTCCCGTTCGACGATGTGGACGCCCTCGGCAGGCGCCGCGCGCCCGGTCTTGCCATGGCGCGGCATCCGCCACACACTCGCATCGATCGCACGGCGCGATCCGGGATCAACCCGGGCACGCCTCCGGTCCCTATGCGCGCCGCGGCTGACGGCGCGGGCGGCGTCACCTCCTGGGAGGGATCTTCATGACCATCGCACGCATCCTCGCCGAGAAAGGCGCGGACATCGTCACCATCACCCCCGAACGGACCCTCGACGAGGCGATCCATCTCCTTGCGGAGAAGCGCATCGGCGCCCTCGTGGTCACCCACGGCGACGGGTCGGTCGCCGGCATCCTGTCCGAGCGCGACATCATGCGAGCGCTGGCCAAGCTCGGCGGCGGCGCCTTCGATGCGCCGGTCTCCGCGCACATGACCGCCGAGGTCGTCACATGCAAGCGCGCCACGACGGTGGAGGACGTGATGCAGCTGATGACCGAACGGCGCTTCCGCCACGTTCCGGTCTGCGAGGACGGCCGGCTCGTCGGCCTCATCTCCATCGGCGACGTGGTCAAGCGCCGGATCGCGGCGGTCGAGGCCGAGCACAAGGCGATGCGCGACTACATCACGATGGCCTGACGCCTCCGCTCAAGCCAGGACGGGATCGAGGGTGACGTGCCACAGGTCGGCGTCGGCCGCGTCCTTCAGCGTCACCGTCATCTGCTCCGTCCGCCCGTCGACGGCGACATGCCCGAAGAACTGGTAGCCTGCCGCCGGCGACAGGTTCACCTGGCCTTCCGGCGGCGCCTTCACGAAACGCAGCTGCGGCCCGAACGTGTCGTCGAGCGTGTTCGGGCCGAAGGTGCCGGCGTGCAGCGGGCCTGAGACGAACTCCCAGAACGGCTCGAACTCCTGGAAGCGGGCCTTGTTGGGGTCGTAGTAGTGCGCGGCGGTGTAATGCACGTCGGCCGTGAACCACACCGTGTTGCGGATGTTCGCAGCCTTGATGAAGCGCAGCAGGTCGGCGATCTCCAGCTCGCGCCCCAGGGGCGGGCCGTCGCCCTGCGCAACCGCTTCGGAGCCGAAGTTCCGGTCGCCGTCGTAGGTGACGACGAGGCCGAGCGGCATGTCGGCGGCGATCACCTTCCAGGTCGCGCGCGACTCCATCAGCGCCCGCTTGAGCCAGGCGAGCTGCACCGGCCCGAGGAAGTACGCGTCCGGGCCGTAGGCGGTCTGGCGGTTCTCGCCGTTCGGCCCGCGATACGAGCGCATGTCGAGCATGAACACGTCGACGAGGGGGCCGTAGCCGATCTTGCGGTAGACGCGGCCGGGCTCGGACGGCTCGAAGCGCATCGGCATGTATTCGTGGAAGGCGCGGGACGCCCGCACCTCGAGCGCGCGCACGTTCGGGTCGGCGTACGTCTTCCTTAGGTGCTCGGCCCGGGTCAGCGGCTCGCCGGGCCACCAGTTGTTGGTGACCTCGTGGTCGTCCCATTGCGCCAGGATCGGCACGGCGGCGTTCATCGCCAGCACGTTCGCGTCCGTCAGGTTGTATTGGTAGCGGCCGCGGAACTCGGCGAGCGTCTCGGCGGGCTTCGACACCGCCTCGGTGACGCGGTTGCGCCAGAGCGTGCCGTCAGGCAGTCGCACCTCGGCCGTGATCGGCCCGTCGGCGTAGATCGTGTCGCCGGAATGCAGGAAGAAGTCCGGGCGGTTGGCCAACATCGCCTTGTAGATGGTCATGCCGCCGCGGGCCTCGTCGATGCCCCAGCCCTGGCCCGCCGTGTCGCCCGACCAGCAGAACGAGACCGAGCGCCGGTCGGCCGGCGCGGTGCGGAAGCGCCCGACCTGCGCCGGGCCGCGGATCGTCGGCGCCGCGAGGTCTTCGAGCCGGATCCGGTAGACCATGTCCTGCCCCGGCGGCAGGCCGGTGAGCGCCACCTTCACGGTGCCGTCCGCCTCCGGCAGGGCGTCGGCGAAGGTGCCGCCGCGGATCTCGGCGAAGCTGTCGGTGGTGGACCATTCGACGATCGCGCGGCACGGCCGGTCGGCGCGCGCCCAGACGATCGCGGAGTCGGTGCCGACGTCGCCCGATTGCAGGCCGTGCGTGAGGATCGGCCGGTCGGCGGCGCGGCTGAGGCCCGGCCGGGCGATGCCGGACGCGAACCCGACGAGGCCGGCCCCGCCCGCGAGCAGGATCTGGCGGCGGCTGGACACCATCAAGGCGGCTCCTCGCGGCGGTCGGGCCGATCCCGATCCCGCACGCGGGCCGCATCGCAGGCCGATGCGACAGTCGCGTGACGCGGCGCGTCAGGCGCGCGCGGCCGCGGCCTGCACCATCGCCCGGATGCGGGGGAGGGCGGCGCGCGTCGCCGCGTGGCCGGCGGCGATCGCCTCGGCCGCCCGGTGGAACTCGAACTGTCCCATCGTGGCGAGGTCCGGCCCGATCGCGCAATCGGGCGGGTCCCGCTCAAGGCGCGCGCGCGAGATGCGGTCCTGCGTGATGTTGAAGGCGTCGAACATCACCCGGCCGATCCCGGGTCCGGACGGCGCGACCCTGCGATTGCGGAGGCCCGCGAGCAGGCTCCAGCGCCGGGCGCCGACCGCGGTGACGACCTGCTCGACGGGATCGGCCGCGCCGGGCTCGATCACGCCGCCCCGCATCCGCGGGTCGCAGGCCAGGTTCACGCCGACGACGAGGTCGGCGCCCATCGCGCGGGCCAGCGTCACCGGCACCGGGTTGACCAGCGTGCCGTCCATCAGGAGACGCCCGTCGCGCTCGACCGGCGCGAACAGGCCGGGCAGGGCGTAGGAGGCGCGCAGAGCCTCGATCAGCGATCCACGCGTGAGCCAGACCTCGTGCCCGGTTCCGAGCTCGGTGGCGACCGAGCCGAAGCCGACCGGCAGGTCGTCGACCAGGCGGTCGCCGAGGTCGCGCATCAGGCGCCGGCGTAGGCGGTCGCCGCCGATCAGCCCCGAGCCCGACAGGCGCGGGTCGAGGAGGCCGAGCACCCGGCGGCGGGTGAGCGAGAGCGCGAACTCGGCGAGGGCGTCGAGCTTGCCCGCGGCGAAGCAGCCCCCGACCACGGCGCCGATCGAGCAGCCGGCGACGAATGCGGGATGGATGCCGGCCTCGTCGAGGGCGCGGATCACGCCGATATGCGCCCAGCCGCGCGCGGCGCCGCCGCCGAGGGCCAGGCCGATCCGCGGC
>NZ_VRUT01000207.1:0-6551 GCF_008039465.1 Methylobacterium sp. WL120
TTCATGCCAGCCTTCTCCGCTTGGCCGGCTGCGCTCGCCAGACCAGCTCCGCCGGCCAAGCTACCCGTGGCGGAGCGGCCCACCGTGCACTAACTTTACCCTTGGACCACCTCGTGGGGGCCGATCACCGCCGCAGGGTGCCCCCGAATGATACCCACGAAAACTACGTAATCTGCCGATGAAGGTTGGCTAAAGGCGCCGTACTTGATTAGGTCGTACGCGGCGATTTCTAAAAACAAGGAATAGATTCGAATGAAATGCATCACTGCTGTTTCTGCCGCGGTCATTGCGGCAGTGTCTTCCATGGGAGCGTCAAATACGGCGAATGCCGGCTGTCGCTCCTGCGGCCCTATCTCCCCCGTTTACAATTACCGGACCGCTAACAAGGTCTCGCACATGACGCAGTATCGTGACGTTCAGCGCACGAATTACATCCACAAGACGCGCCACATCTACAATGTAACCCGCGTCCGGCCGATCGTGCAGGTCCATACGGTAACCCGCGTTCATCACCACACCGTTCCGGTGATACATAACGTCAGCATGTCCAGAGTGCAGCGCCTGCCGACGCAGTACCTCTACAGCAACAGCGTCCAGAACATATATCACGGCTGCGGCTGTCATTGATTAAAGCACCGGTCTGATACGGCGCCCTCGTGACGTCGGGCCCGACCGGACCGCTTGTCAGCTCCGAACGTCTCATCATTCGCGGCTTGCCGTACTCGGTAAGGCGAGGCACTCCTTTGGGCAGACGGGCGCCCGCCCCAAAAGTCGTTTGAGGGCGGTTTGCGGCCCCCGCTCGCACAGTTTCGTAAGAAACACCCTGTCCTCAGTGCCGATATCGGTAATCCGGCAGGAACCTATCATCGTGCGCTCTGCCTGCCCCCAGAGAGCCGAGACGGCGTTCTTTATGTCCGGATGTTTCAATGCGGTCCAGGCATCCGGGTCGGCCTCCGCCGCTTTAACATAGAACGCGACAAAGCTCATCAGCGCGGCGAGACCGTCGCGGTGGGACAGCTGGCGGTCGGGCGTGCGCAAGCCGTCGAGTGCTACTGCTGTATCGAGGTCGTGAGTGTAGGCGTTTAGTTCGTCGAGCAAGTACCGGAAGTCGGTCGCCGAGGTCGAACCGCCTACGCGCAGATAGGTGGTCACGAACAGGCTTGGCCGAAATTGCCGCGCGATCCTGGCGGGCTCGAATAAGGCGGTGCTTTCGGGCGGGCGCCTGACCGCTCCTCCCCCAACCAGCGGATAGACATCGCCGTCGGCGGTCATCATATGCACCGACTCGTGCACGGCCGTCGGCAAAGCGTATTGGGGGTCTTCGCAATCAATCCAGGTGCGAAAGAAGGCTTTGTGCGCGATTGCCCGGAAGACCGAATTGCCGTTCGGCGATGCCGCTTTCAGGAGGTCGACGGCCTTGGCGTTGCAGTCGCGGGCGACGACCGGCTTGGCGGCGACGAGCGCTCCGGCCTGAAAGATGAGCCCGCAGAGAGCTATTCTTACGGTCTTGCGCATCGGCCCGCGTCCTTGCGAAAATCGAATACTGGCGCCGATAGCATTAAGGATCGGTATTCCAGGGGACCTTTCGATAGCCTTTGTAATAATGTGCACTTCACGTAGAGCTGTGAACCGCCTCAAAAATATGGCTCCGACAAAAACTCAGATGGCTCTTTATTTAATATCTGAAATCAGCATCGTCGTAAAGTCACGATTGGCGCCTATTTTGGAGCCAATACGAAATAAAGACTTAGTATTTATCAAAAGATTTTGAGCCCATTCTGCAAGGGCTTTTCACAGGAGATTTTAGCTCGCCATAGCCCGCATCTCCTGCGCACCCTCACGCAGCACGTAGCCACGGCCCCAGATCGTCTCGATGTAGTTCTTGCCGCCCGATGCGTTCGCGAGCTTCCTGCGCAACTTGCAGATGAACACGTCGATGATCTTCAACTCGGGCTCATCCATGCCGCCGTAGAGATGGTTGAGGAACATCTCCTTGGTGATCGTCGTTCCCTTTCGCAGGGCAAGGAGTTCCAGCATCTGGTACTCCTTGCCGGTGAGCGGGACCCGCGTTCCAGCAATCTCGACGACCTTCTGATCGAGATTGATGACCATGCCTTCGATATCGATAACCGACTCGGCGTGCCCTTGCGAGCGGCGGACAATCGCGTGGATGCGGGCGACGAGTTCGTCCCTGTGAAACGGCTTGGTCAGGTAGTCGTCGGCGCCGAAGCCGAGCCCCTTCACCTTGTCCTCGATCGTGCTCAAGCCCGAGAGGATCAGGATCGGCGTCTTGATCTTGGCGAGACGAAGACCGCGCAGCACATCGTAGCCGGACATGTCGGGAAGCGTCAGGTCGAGCAGGATGATATCGTAGTCGTAGAGCTTGCCGAGATCGATCCCTTCCTCACCGAGGTCGGTGGTGTAGGTCACGAACCGCTCGGATTTGAGCATCAGCTCAACGCTTTGCGCGACAGCCGCATCGTCCTCGACTAGAAGAACACGCATTGCCAACCCCAGAAAATCTAAAAATCTCCTAACGCGAGATCCCTAACAAAAGCTTGACGATCAATTTCGTTCATCGTTATGGAAAGATACAAAGATTTTAGGGTAATAGCATGGCTGACGGCGCAATTCTCGTTTCGGGGCGAGACGAATTCGAAATGACGGCCGACCTCGTCGCCGCCTACGTCTCGAATAACAACGTTCCCGTCACCGAGCTGTCGGCTCTGATTGCCAAGGTGCATGCCGCCCTTACCAGCCTCGGCAAAGAAGCCGCGGTGGAGACCGCCGGCCCCGAGAAGCCGACGACGGCCCAGATCCGGAAGTCGATCACGCCTGACGCGCTGATCAGCTTCGAGGATGGTAAGTCCTACAAGACGCTGAAGCGCCACCTGACGCTGCGCGGGCTCACCCCTGAAGGCTACCGCACGAAGTACGGCCTGGCGTCCGATTACCCGATGACGACGGCCAACTACTCCGCCCAGCGCTCAGCACTCGCTCATGCGCTTGGTCTCGGTCAGCAGCGCCGTAAGATCGCCCCGGAAGCGACAGACGCCCCTGAGGCAGCCCCGAAAGCGCGTGGACGGAAGAAGGTCGCCGAGACGGCCTGAAGCCGTTCAGCGCCCCGTTCCGGTACGCTGCGGCACCTTCATGTTCGAGGCGGACTTGATCGTGTCATGGTTGAACCGCCGTCAGGCAGCAGACGGCTTGCTCGAACTCTCGTCAGTGCACGCGGTCGATGTCGCTCGATCCCATGTTTTTGGCCAGGATCGTTCCGAGTTCGAGCAGCATGACGTTGATCAAGGTCGGCAGGATGGGTGAGCCTAGCTCCTTGGTCAGGGACCGAAGCGCCATGAGCGCGTCGACCACCCGGTCGATCGTTTGCATCGTATGATCGGTCGCCGCCTGGCCATCTTGGCGCGCCTCCGTCAGGTCCGTCATCAGCCCGATGCAGCGCAACCCTCGGCCGGTCGGATCAGTTTCGATGCGTCCACGTGCGGCGATCCAGTGAACGTCTCCCTCTCGGTCGCAGGTGCGAAACTCGGCTTCAAACCGCCCTGCGGTGCTGTGAGCCTTGTGCATGAGGTGAGCGATACGCTCGCGATCTGCCTGATGGACGCCTTTCAGTATCGCTGAGACGGGTACTCCCGTTGCACCTTGCGTCTCATCGACGGCAAGCACGCGAGGGAGCGCGCCTGTCAGCTCAACAATCTGCGTATCAAGATCCGTTTCCCATGTGCCGAGATAGCCCGATGCATCAAGTATGGACTGCAAAGATGCCGGCATGTGCTGCCTCCGTGAAAGATTGCGTCGCACATCACAGCCCAGACCCTCAACGAATGCAATCCTCGGGCACGATAGGATTTGCAATGCAGCCCCAGGCTGTAGCTACCCCAGAACCCGTGCAGGCAAGGCGCAACAAGAGGGTGAGCACGGGGTCGGGTCAGGTGAGCAAGGATCGTACACAACCGAGCTATGCCGTTTTGCAACCCAGGATTGATCTGGCCATTGAAATTCAATCGCGCGCAACGCGTATTAGGTTGTGTTCGGGATGGCAGAGACGTCGGCTCGGCTTCCTCCCACCTGAAAGCGACCGCCGTGATGACCCTCACCAATGCGCCGAAAATCACCACCGATGGCGACCGCTCGATCGGCAGCCGTATCGCGGCGTATCGGACGGCCCAGCGACTGAACCAGACCGCGCTCGGGCAGGCCCTCGGGGTCACGTTCCAGCAGGTCCAGAAGTACGAGAAGGGCCGCAACCGCGTCGGTGCCGCCCGTCTTCAGGCAATTGCCGACTTCCTCGGCGTGTCGGTCTCGACCTTCTTCGACGATCCGGCTGAGAATGCTGATGGCAAGGAGACGATCCAGAACCTGCTTCAGGACCCGCACGTGATGGAACTGGTCCAGACCTTCGCCACCATCTCCGACAAGGTGACGCGCCGCAGCGTGCTCTCCATCGTCAAGGCTGCCGCCAGTCTGCAGGGGGTATCAAGCGACGCCCAAAACTGAAAGATGACGCCCGGTGCAGGGTCTGTTCGACCTCAGGCGCCCTGCTTGCTCGCCCTCACGCGCTCCAGGGTGCGAGCGCTCTCGCGTTCGAACTGGCGTGGCGTCATCGCACCGGCATCCACGCGTCGGGCCAACTGCGTCCGGTAGGCGATCGCTGCTTCCTGATCGGGGCTGAGGGTGACGTTTGCTCGTACCGCAGCCCCCGTGCGCTCCGCCCATTCCGTATAGGAGATGCGCTTTGCGTCACGATCGGCTCGAAGGCGTGCGATGTCCCCCTGGAACACAGCTGTCTGCTGTGGGCCAAGCGCAGCAGTCTGGCAGGCGGTCAAACTGATCGAGGCGATAAGAATAGCAGTGATGTGTCGGTACATGGTAGTCCCCCCTTAATCAGGGGATTGGACGGTTGTCGTCAAATAAGCGATACCCACGATACAACACTTCGGTTAAAATCGGCAGCTAGGCTGGACAATCTTCGCTTGACAGGCGCAAATTACAAAATCAGCGCCCCAAGCGACCCTGGAACGCGTTCGCCCTGCGGATGTAGGCGATAACGGCCCTTGGATCGCAGTGCCCCGACTGATCCATGGTCCAGGCGAGATCGGCGCCGGCATCGCGCCAAGGTCTGCTGATCGTGCTAGCCCATCGCACAGGACCCCTCTGCCGCATGGTGGCGGCATCAGAAGCGGTAGGTGACGTTGCCCTTCGCCCCGTGGTCCTGCGCACGGCTGCCGACTTGCCCGGCATAGGATAGCCCGACGGTCATGTAAGGCAGGACGATCCAGCTGAGACCGGCCTCCATCACCACCGCGCTGCGATCGACCGGCGCACCGCGGGTCAGGGCCGAGACGCCACCGGTGTTGAAGGCCAGAAGTGCGGTTGGCGTCACGTCGCCGAAGGCGCCGCGATAGCCGACGAGCCCGCGCAGCAGGATCGGCAAGCCGCCGACGAAGCCGTCGATCCGCGCCTCCGCCCGTATGCCCGCCGTGGCGGTCGTCACGGTGGTGTCGCGCGCCGCGCCGGCCAGTGCCGCCACGCCGCCCAATTCCGAGAAGGCGTCCTGGCCGACGCGGATCATTGCGCCGCCGGCGAAGGGCTCCAGCGTCAGGCCGGCGAGATCCATGCGGTAGCCGACTTCGCCGAACGCCTGCGCGACGCTGCCGCCGTAGGCGGCGTGAGTGTTGTCGCGGAAGCCGGCGAAGGCGACGTCGCGCCGGGTTTCGGTGTCGCTGACGCCGTAGAGGCCACCGATCCTCAGGTCGAACGCGCCCAGCCCGATCCCGGCATAGACCGACCCGAACCCGGTCTGGACGTTGCCGCGCGACAGTCGCAGCGGCACGTCGAGCGCGGTGTCGGTGTAGCCGGCTGCTGCGCCGACGCGGATCATGTCGCTCGCCGCCACGTCGCCGCCGACAACGAGGCCCGCGGTGTTGTGCCCGAGGGCGGCCGCGTTGCCGTCCGAGGCAGTGCGGCCGAAGCTGCCGAAACCCTGGCCCCAAAGGCCGACGACCCGCTGGTCGAGGCTGCCGGGTCCGAGGCCGGTGCCGCATTCGGGTACGGAGTTGAGCGGCACCCTGGCGACCGGCGCGCGCTCGGCCGGCAGGCCGGAGCCGGCCGGCGTGCAGGTGAGCCCGGCGCCGTCTGCCCAGCGCATCCTGTCGAGGATCGCCTCGCGCACCAATCCGCCGGCCTCGACGAGGGCTGTAACCGCGCTGGCGTGGACCTCGCCCGAAAGCGCGTCGAAGGCCTGCCGGGCCTGGGCGGTGGAGAGTGGGCCAACCGCGTCGTAGACGGCGTTGCCGGCGCCGAGCGATTGCGCGCGTCGTCCGGCGCCGACGCCGTTGAAGGTCGCGCCGGCGGTGTCGAAGCCGAGGTCGTTGCGGGTAAGATGCAACTGCACGGCATCGTCTGCATAATACCAATCGGCGCTGACGCGGACTCACGGGGTTTCGCATTTGCGTCGGATCTGATTCGATTGGGCGAACCGGAGGGTTTGCCATGTCTGCCGCCATCCCGCTGCGAGACGATTTTACCGCTTCCGA
>NZ_VRUT01000208.1:0-6531 GCF_008039465.1 Methylobacterium sp. WL120
GGTCAGGCGGGTTCGGCGGCCCCGGGGGCGGCCCCCGGCGTTGAGGCCGGAGCCCAGCCCTCGGCACCGCCGGCGGGCTTCCGCGAGGTGAGCCGCCTGAACAACGGGGCCGGCGAGGATCCATCCGGCGAGGCCCCACGCTCTGCCCGATGCGGCTTGCCCTCGACGGCTTCAAATCCGTCGACGACGTGCACGGCTACACCCCGGGCGACCGGGTTCTGCCCGACGTCGCGGCGGAACTGCTGGCCGCGCGGGCTCGGGGGTCGACGGCCTGAGGCGCGCGGGGCCGGCGGCATCCTGCAAGGCCGGCGCCCTGCTGACGGCGGGCGCCCGCCGTGCAAGATGCTGCCCGGATCGCTGAACGGCGGAGCATGCCATGACGGCCACCACGACGGCCACGATGACCCAGGCCGAATACTGGAACGGGGCGGTCGGCCAGCGCTGGGCGCGCAGCCAAGGCGTGCTCGACGCAGTGTTCGCGCCGCTGACCGAGGCGCTATTTTCCGCCGCTGCCCTGCGACCGGGCGAGCGCGTCCTCGACGTGGGCTGCGGCTCAGGCGCCACGGCGCTGATCGCGGCCGAGGCGGTGGGGGCGACCGGCCGGGTCGTCGCCGCCGACCTGTCGGAGCCGCTTCTCGCCGCGGCGCGAGCGCGGCCCCTGCCGGCCGGCGCCGCGCCGGTCGATTGGATCGTGGCCGACGCCGAGACGCATGATTTCCCCGCCGCGGCGTTCGACCGGGCGATCTCGCGCTTCGGCGTGATGTTCTTTTCCGATTCGCGCGCCGCCTTCGCCAACCTCCGCCGGGCGCTGACGCAGCAGGGACGCCTGAGCTTCCTGTGCTGGCAGGCGATGGCCGACAACCCCTGGGTCACCGTGCCCCGCGCGGCGGTGCTGCCGCTGGTGCCGGACGCGAGCCCGCCGGACTTCTCGGGCCCCGGCCCGTTCCGCTTCGCCGACGCGGACGCCATGCGCCGCCTGCTCGCCGAGGCCGGCTTCTCCGACGTCGCCGTCGCGCCGGTGGTGCGCGACCTCGTGTTGGGACGCGCCGCCGACGGCTCGGCACGCGCCGCCGCCGAGGCGGCGGCCGCCGTCGTTGTCGAGCTCGGCCCGGTCTCGCGCCTGCTGCGCGACGCCGAGCCGCCCCTGCGCCAGGCGGCGCTCGCGGCGGTCACCGAAACCCTGCTGCCCTACGCGAAGGACGGCGCCGTGCACCTCGCGGCCGGGTGCTGGCTCGTCTCGGCGGGCTGAGGCGCATCGGCTCCGCCGCCCCTCGTCGTCTGGGGAACCGATCAGCCGCGGGCGGCGGTGACGGCCAGCTCCGGCTTGTGGTTCAGCGTCTGGAACACGACGCAATAGCGCTCGGTGAGCTTGAGCAGCTGGTCGAGCTTCTCCTGCGGCGCGTCGGTGTCGAGGGAAAACGCGAGCCGGATCGCGCGAAAACCCACCGGCGCCTCCTTGTCGACGCCAAGCGTCCCGCGGAAGTCGAGGTCGCCCTCGGCGCTCACGGTGCCGGCCCGCAGGGGGATCTCGAGGGCGGTGGCGACGGCCTTCAGCGTGACGCCGGCGCAGGCGACCAGCGCCTCGAGCAGCATGTCGCCCGAGCACAGCTCGGCGCCCGAGCCGCCGGTGGCCGGGTGCAGGCCGGCCACCGCCAGCGCGCGGCCGGTCTCGACCTTGCAGGCGATCGACGTGTCGTCGAGAGAGCCCTTCGCCCGCAGAGTGATGACGGCGTCGTCGGGGGTGTTGCGGTACTGGTCCTTCAGCGGGGCCTGAAGCGCGCGCAGCGTGGTGGCGTCCATCGTCGTCTCCTCCATCGTAGGTCGTTGTCGGTCGCGGTTAGCGGGAACTGCCCCACGGCTCAACCGGTGCCGCCTGCTACCACCAGTTCCCGGCGGGCGCCGCGGCGGATTGCGCCTCGGCGGGGCGGAGCGAACGGTCGAGCGCGGCCAGGATCGCGCGGGCCGCAGCCTCGCTCTGCGGCGAGGCGGGGTCGCGCGGGCGTGGGCTTCCGAGCCGCACCGTCTCGTCGAGGCGGCCGGGCTTGGGGCGCATCACCACGGCGCGGTCGGCGAGCGCCACCGCCTCGCCGACGTCGTGGGTGACGATGAGGATGGTCGGGCGTGTCTCGGCCCAGAGGGCGAGCAGGTGCCCGTGCAGGTCCTTGCGGGTGAAGGCGTCGAGCGCCGAGAACGGCTCATCGAGGAGCAGCACTCGCGGGCGGGCGACGAAGGCGCGGGCGATCGAGACCCGCTGCTGCTGCCCGCCCGACAGGTCGCGCGGCCAGCGCGTCGCATGCTCGGCCAGCCCCACCCTCTCCAGCGCGTGGGCGATGCGGGCGCGGCGCTCGGGCCGGCGGACCCCGTCGAGGCCGAAGCCGACGTTGTCGGCCACCGCGAGCCAGGGCAGCAGGCGCGGCTCCTGGAACACCAGGCCGACGCTCGCGTGGGGCGCGGCGATGCCCTCGCCGTCCAGCGTGATCGTGCCGGCGCTGCCGCGGTCGAGGCCGGCGATCAGGCGCAGCAGGGTGGTCTTGCCGCAGCCCGAACCGCCGATCAGCGCGACGACCTCGCCGGCCTCCACCGACAGGTCGACGCCCGCGAGCGCCTGGGTGCCGTCGGCATAGGTCTTGGAGAGGCCGCGGATGTCGAGCACGTCGGGGTCCGGATCGCGTTTCGCCTGTCGCGTCCATGCCATAGGGCGCCGCGCGCCGCCATGCTACGCCACGGCTCCGTCCGCCGCTGGGAAGGCGCACCCATGATCCGGCTCGGCCTCGCCACCCTCCTCGTCCTCTCTGGCCCCGTCGGCGCCGCCGACTTGCACGCTCGACCCGGAGCGGGCCGGTTCCTGGCGACCTGCGAGGATCTTGGGCGGTTCTGCGACGCGACCGCCTGCGGCCGCGACCAGATCGACGCCGCGCTCGGCTGCCGCGCCCTGTGCCCGAGTTCGGTCGTCCTCGCGGTCGTCCCCGCCGCCTGCCCGCTGCCGGGCGTGGTGCTGCGCCGGCGGGGGTGAGGGGCCACGCCCTCCCTCCACACGATCGCGTCTCCGCCGGAACGGCCATGCCGCTCGCCGGTTGTCGTGCGATCGAATGCCGCGACGCACCATCGCGTCGAAGAACCGGACGACGCCGATGCCCGAGCCGACACACGACGCGCCCCTGAAGGACCAGGCCGCCTGCGGCACGAAGCCGGCGCCGCCCTGCACGCTGGTGATCTTCGGCGCGGCCGGCGACCTGACCAAGCGCCTGCTGATGCCCTCGCTCTACAACCTCGCCGGCTCGGGCCTGCTCGATCCGGGCTTCACGATCCTCGGCGTCGATCACAACGACGGCAGCGACGAGGGCCTGCGCACCGAACTCACCACCTCGATGGAGACCTTGAGCAAGGACCCCGGCTCCGAGTTCCACGCCGACCGGATCGACCCGAAGAGCTGGAGCTTCATCCGCGAGCGCATCCACTTCCTCAAAGGCGACTTCGAGGACGCCGGAACCTTCGAGGCGCTGAAGGGCAAAGTCTTGGGCAACGTGGTGTTCTACCTCGCGGTGGCCCCGCGCTTCTTCGGCAGCCTCGTCGACGGGCTCGGGCGAGCGGGCCTGCTCAAGCAGGCGGACGACGCCTTCCGACGGGTGGTGATCGAGAAGCCGTTCGGCTCCGACCTCGCTTCGGCACGTGCGCTGAACGCGCAGATCCTAAAACAGGCCGACGAGAGCCAGTTCTACCGGATCGACCACTTCCTGGGTAAGGAGACCGTGCAGTCGATCATGGCGTTGCGCTTCGCCAACGGCATGCTGGAGCCGGTCTGGCGGCGCGAATACGTCGACAGCATCCAGATCACCGCCGGCGAGACCGTGGGCGTGGAGGAGCGCGGCGGGTTCTACGAGCCCACCGGCGCCCTGCGGGACATGGTGCCCAACCACATGTTCCAGCTTCTGTGCATGGTGGCGATGGAGCCGCCGAACTCGTTTTCCGCCGAGGACGTGCGCGGCGAGAAGGCGAAGCTCGCGCAGGCCGTCAAGCCGATCCGACCCGACCACGCGGTGCGCGGCCAGTACGTCGCCGGCACGCTCGAAGGGAAGCCGGTGGTCGGCTACCGGGAAGAGCCGCACGTGGCGAAGGATTCCACCACCGAGACCTACGTCGCCCTGAAGCTCGAGATCGACAACTGGCGCTGGGCCGGGGTGCCGTTCTACGTCCGCACCGGCAAGCGCATGACCGGCCGCCGCACCGAGATCGCGATCCTGTTCAAGCCGGCGCCGTTCCAGCTGTTCGCCGACACGCCGGTGGCCGAGCTGAGCCCCAACGTGATGCGAATCACCATCGACCCCGACCACGGCGCCGGCACCGAGCTGAACGTCAAGGTGCCCGGGCCGCAGATGCAGATCGGCCGGGTGACGATGGGGTTCAAGTACGCCGACTTCTTCAAGAACCAGCCGAACGTCGGCTACGAGACCCTGCTCTACGATTGCATGACCGGGGACGCGACGCTGTTCCAGCGCGCCGACAACATCGAGGCCGGCTGGGCCGCGGTCGAGCCGCTGCTCGAGGCCTGGAAGACCGCCCCGGTGGAGGATTACGCCGCCGGCACCCCCGGCCCGAAGGCCGCCGACGACCTTCTGGCCTGCGACGGCCGGCACTGGCTCGGTCTCGACGGCAAGACCGATTGAAGGCGGATCGACCTCGGGGCCGGTTACGCCGCGGCCGCGCGCGACGACCGACAAGACGACGGTTCCACCCGCATCCTTGCCGAGTCGCTTTCGCGAAGCGGAAACCTCAGGTGAGGGCGCGGGTAAGTCCGGCTGTTTTGAAGGGTCAGCGCTCGCTGGACGGGTCGCGCGCCTCGTCGGCCTTGATCGCATCCGCGATCTGCAGCCCGGCCTGAAAGAGCAGCAGGCGCGAGATCAACACCATCTCCGGTGTCCCGATCTTGCGGACGATCTCGTGCAGCCTCAGGCAGGCGTCGATCATGGTGTCGTCTGTGGGCCTGTCGTCTATCGCCATCGTGCGGTCTTCGAAGCCCAAATTCGTCGACACAAACTGAACTCACAACGTCGTGTTTCGACCATAGGTTGCGGGTTGCGACAAAAGCGTCTTGTATGCGGAATACCAGAATGCCTGCGGTCGCATGGCCAGTCGGAGGCGACCGTCGATGCACACCGAGCCCAGCCAGATTCGGCAGGACAACGAGGACCTGAGCCGCCTCGCGGAGGCGCTCGGCGGCACGGTTCCGACGATCTTCGGCGCATCCACCGTATCACGCGAGATGGCGGCGCTCAGCCAGCTTCTCCGGCTCTGGACCCTGCTGCCCTGCGATGCGAGCCGGGCCGACGCGGTGGAGGCCGTCCGCTGCGTCGCGCAGACGCGGGGGCGGGGCCGAGCGCTCACGTCGGCGACCGCCGGTTGAGGAAGGCCCGGCGGGTGCCCGCGACGCTCACGTGGATGGACCGGCACATAAAGGCCCCGGCAGCGGACCAAAGCGGCGCGATACTCCACTAGGCGCGGCTCGCGAGCCCCGTCGCCATCGCGCGGATCAGCAGGTCGAGCTGGTGGCCTACCACCGCGGGCGGCAGCGCCATCAGGCGCGCGTCGAGGCCGAGCATGACGATGCCGTGCGTCGCCGAGAACAGGCTGCGGGCCAGCAGCACGCGCTCTTGCGCCGAGAGGTCCGGGCGCAGAGCCTGCAATGGCGCCTCGATGCGGCGGAACAGGCGCGCCTGCTCGGCCACGTAGCCGTCCGGCGGGCGGCGCCCGTCCGCGAACTGGTGCTGGAACAGGGCGCGCCATCGCTTCCCGTGGCTCTGTGCGAAGGCAAGGTAGGCTTGGCCCAGCCGGACAAGTTCGTCCGCCGCACTCGTCCCGTCGAACCCGCCGTCGTCGGGCCCGAGCGCCACCTCGAACAGGGCCAGCGTGCGCAGGTTCACCTCCAGGATCAGCGCGTCGAGGTCCGGAAAGGCGCCGTAGATCGCCCCAAGTGCGCAGCCTGCGTCCGCTGCGAGGTCGCGCGCGCGCAGGGCGCCCAAACCGTCCTCGGAGATCCGACGCTCGGCCGCTGCGATGAGCAGTTTGCGCAAGGCAGCACGGCGTGCCTCCGCTTTCAACGGCTTCGCGTCGGCGTCTGCCCCGGTCACGCCGCGCCTCGCAACAGCAATTTGTACGACGTGCAAAACCGCACTTGAACGCTGTTCATGATCGTGGGACATTCCTCTTGTGAACGATGTTCATACGGCAGGAGCCACACCATGCTCAAGTTGCTCAACATCCTGGCGCGGGGGAGCGTCGCCCAGGCCACCGAAGACCTCTACGACCGCAACGCCTTGCTGATCCTCGACCAGCAGATCCGCGAGACCCGCGCCGCGCTGGAGCGAAGCCGCCGGGCGCTGGCCCTGGCGATCGCCGGAGACCAGGCCGAGGCCCGCCGCGCCGCCGCCCTGGTCGAGGTGTTCTGGGTGCACCACCTGTGCCCGGCCCTGCTCCAGGCCCTCGTCCCCGACCCGGACACCCGCCGCCTGCTGCCGCCGGGTGACGCGCAAGCCC
>NZ_VRUT01000209.1:0-6500 GCF_008039465.1 Methylobacterium sp. WL120
CCCCTCGACCAGCACCGCCGGCGCGCCCGCCGGCAGCGGCGGCGGCAACGGCACCACCGGCAGCGGCGCGGCGCCCAGCGGCAAGTGATCGGCGACAAGTGATCGCCGGACGATCGGACTGACGCGATCGCCCTGAGGCGGTCGCGTCGAGGCGGAGCGGGCCGGGCGGCCCGCTCCGCCTTTTTCCGCTCGAGAGCCGACGGTCACCCGCCCTGCAGCGATTCCGCGAAATCCTCCGGCACCTCGCCGAACTGCCCGAGGATCGTCACGCTTTCCAATTCCCCGGTCTCGTCGTCGGCCACCACCTTCAGCGCCGCGGTGCCGGGCATCCGCCCGGCCATGGCCTGCGCCTTCTTCAGCGCGCCGCTCTCGGTCGGAGCCACCTCGCGGTCGCCCGGAACCAGACGCTTGCGCTTGACCACGAAGGTCTGGACCACGAACGTCGTCTTCATACCCATCGCGTGTCCTCGAACCGTGCAGCAAAACCGTCGGTTGGCACGATTGACGCTAGCGCCGTCGATGCGCCACCCTCGCGTGCCCGCTCCTCCTACACGGAACCGTCGATGATCGAGACGCGTCGTCGTCCGCGCCGAACCCTGTCGCGCGTTGCCCTGTCTGGATCGGTCCTCTGTGGGCTGGCCCTGCCGGCGGCCTGGACCGGCCAGGCGCAAGCCCGCGACCTGCGCATCGGCCTGGCGGCGGAAGCCACCTCGATGGATCCGCACTTCCACAACCTCGGCCCCAACAACTCGCTGCGGCGCCACATCTTCGAAGGGCTGGTCACCACAGACGCCGCGATGGCGGTGGTGCCGGCCCTCGCCCTGTCCTGGACGGCCGACGACGAGCACACCTGGACGTTCAAGCTTCGCCCGAACGTGACCTTCTCCGACGGCACGCCGTTCACCGCGAACGACGTGATCTACACCTTCTGCCGCATCCCTTTGGTCGAGAACTCGCCCTCCTCCTTCGCCACCTTCGTCCGGCCGTTCGAGGGCGTCACCGCCCCCGACCCGCTGACCGTGGTGATCAAGACCGCGGGGCCCCTGCCGCTCCTGCCGACCAACATCACCGCGCTCGGCATGCTCAGCGCCAGGGCGTCGGGCGCCCCCGGCCCGGTCGCGTTCGCCAAGGGCGGATGCACCGGGATGGGCACCCCGCCGAAATCCACCGATTTCGGCAACCCCAAGGTCGCGGTCGGCACCGGCCCCTACGCGCTCAAGGAGTACGTGCGCGGCACGCAGGTGGTGCTTTCCAAGAACCCGACCTACTGGGGCGCGGCCCCCGCCTTCGACACGGTGACGATGAAGCCGATCGTCTCGACCGGCCCGCGCGTGGCGGCGCTGCTGGCCGGCGACGCCGACCTGATCGAGAACCCGGCGATCCAGGACCTGCCGCGGATCGAGGCGGCGGGCTTCACCGTCACCAAGGGCCTGTCGAACCGGATCATCTACATCCACCTCGACCAGTTCGACGGCGCGGGCTGGAAGACGCCGACGATCCGCGGGACCGACAAGAACCCCTTGCTCGACAAGCGCGTGCGCGAGGCGCTGTCCAAGGGCATCGACCGCAAGGCCATCGTCGAGCGCGTGATGGGCGGGGTGGCGCAGGCAGCCGGCGAGCTGCTGCCCTTCCCGCTCTCCGGCACGACCAAGAACTTCCCCGTCGTCCCTTACGATCCGAAGGCGGCAAAGGATCTTCTCGCGCAGGCCGGCTACCCGAACGGCTTCGAGATCACGCTCGGTACGCCGAACGACCGCTACATCAACGACGAGAAGATCGCGCAGGCCGTCGCCCAGATGTGGAGCCGGATCGGCGTGAAAACGAGCCTCGACGCCTCGACCTCCTCCACCTTCTTCACCCGGCGCAACACGTTCTCGTTCTCGGCGTATCTCGCCGGCTGGGGCGCGGATTCCGGCGAGATGTCGAACTCGCTGAACTCGCTGCTGCTGTGCTTCGACCCGGAGACCGGCCGCGGCTTCACCAACCGGGGCCGCTACTGCAGCCGCGAGGTCGACCGGCTCACGATCGAGGCGATGCGCACCTTCGACGAAGCCGAACGCTCCGCCCTGCTGCGCCGGGCCTCGGCGCTGGCCATGGCGGACTATCCGCTGATCCCGCTCCACTTCGAGGTGACCCCCTGGGCCACGGTGAAGAGCCTGCGCTACACGCCGCGGATCGACCAGTACACGCTGGCGATGGACGTCGTGGTGGTGAAGTGAGGGGTCGGGCTTCGCGGCCGCCGCGCCCCCCCTCGCCCCGCATGCGGGGAGAGGGCTGCGACGACCCCGTCGTCGTCGCAGCGAGGCGGAAGCCGAAGGTGAGGGGGCTTCGACGGAGGAGCGTCGTCCGTTCGCGCCCCCTCACCGCCGCTTCGGCTTCGCCTGCGCTTCCCGGCTGCACGACGAGGTGCAGCCGGGCCTCTCCCCGCCTGCGGGGAGAGGGAATGCGCACCTCGTTCGGCGGCGTGTCCCCATGCTGACCTACCTGATCCAGCGCTTCGGCCAGGCGCTCGTCACCGTCGCGGCGATGGCGACGCTGGTGTTCCTCGGCGTCTACGCCATCGCCGACCCGATCGACATGCTGGCCGCGCCCGACGCGACGCCGGACGAGCGCGCCGCCATCGCCGCCCGGCTCGGGCTCGACCGGTCGCTGCCGGTCCAGTTCGGCACCTTCGCCTGGCGCGCCCTGCATGGGGATCTCGGACGCTCGTTCGTCTACAACGAGTCCGCCCTGTCGGTGATCGTGCAGCGCCTGCCGGCGACCCTGGAGCTGGCGCTCACCGCCCTGGTGCTCGCCGTCGCGGTCGGCCTGCCGCTCGGCCTCTGGGCGGGCCTGCGGCCGAACGCAGCCTCGGGCCGGACGATCATGACCGGCTCGATCCTCGCGTTCTCGCTGCCGAACTTCTGGCAGGGTCTGATGCTGGTGCTGGTCTTCGCGGTGACGCTCGGCTGGCTCCCGGCGGGCGGCCGCGGCGAGACGGTGAACGTGCTCGGCGTCGAGACCGGCCTGCTGACCCTCGACGGCCTGCGCCACCTCGTCCTCCCTGCGGTGAACCTCGCGCTGTTCAAGCTCGCGGTGGTGATCCGGCTGGCGCGCGCCGGCACCCGAGAGGCGATGCTGCAGGACTACGTGCGCTTCGCCCGCGCCAAGGGCCTCTCGCCCGCCCGCATCGTCGGGGTGCACGTGCTGAAGAACATCCTGCTGCCGGTGGTGACGGTGATCGGTCTCGAGTTCGGCTCGATGATCGCCTTCGCCGTCGTCACCGAGACGGTGTTCGCCTGGCCCGGCATCGGAAAGCTTTTGATCGACTCGATCAACCGCCTCGATCGCCCGGTGATCGTCGCCTACCTGATGCTGACGGTGTGCCTGTTCGTGGTCATCAACCTGATCGTGGACCTGATCTACGCCGGCCTCGATCCGCGCGTCCGCCTGTCGGAGGCCGCGTGAGCCGTCCCGAGATCCTACCTTCCGAAGGCCTGCCCGCCGACGGCCCCCCCGCCGCGCCGGCTCGGGTCGAGGCGGCCGAGCCGGTGTGGCGCGCCCACTTCCGCGCCTTCTTCCGCAGCCCCGGGGCGGCTTTGGGCTTCGCGATCCTGGTGCTGACGATCCTGGCCGCGTGCCTCGCCCCCTGGATCACCCCGCAGGACCCCTACGACCTCGCCAACCTCGACGTGATGGACGGCACCCTGCCCCCCGGCAGCAGCAGCGTTTCCGGCCTGCTCTACGTGCTCGGCACCGACGCGCAGGGGCGCGACATGCTCTCGGCCATCGTCTACGGCCTGCGCGTCTCCCTCGTCGTCGGCCTCTCGGCGACCCTGGTCGCCGCGACGCTGGGCTCGGCGGTCGGCGTGCTCGCGGCCAACGCCGGCGGCCGGGTCGACGCCGTGCTGATGCGGCTGGCCGACCTCCAGCTTTCGTTCCCGGCGATCCTCATCGCGCTGGTGCTGCTCGCCGCCTTCGGCCGCGGGGTCGACAAGGTCGTGATCGCCCTCATCGCCGTGCAATGGGCCTACTACGCCCGCGCCATCCGGGCGACCGCCCTGGTCGAGCGCCGCCGCGAGTACATGGAGGCCGCCCGCGCCCTCGCCCTGCCCCGGCGCAGCCTGATCGTCCGCCACCTGCTGCCGAACTGCCTGCCCCCGGTGATCGTCGTCGCGACCATGCAGGTGGCCCACGCCATCGCGCTGGAGGCGACGCTGTCCTTCCTCGGCGTCGGCGTGCCGGTGACCGAGCCTTCCCTCGGGCTGCTGATCAAGAACGGCTACGACTACCTGCTCTCGGGCAAGTACTGGATCTCGACCTTCCCCGGCCTGGCGCTGGTGGCCGTCATCGTCGCGATCAACCTCGTCGGCGACCGGCTGCGGGACGTGCTGAACCCGAGGTTTTCGGATTGATGGCGTTCGGGACGTCGTGGAGCGAAAGGCTCGCAGCTCCAGCCTCCGCTTTCCCGGACGACCGGAGCGCAGCGGAGGGACGATCCGGGACCCAGCACAGGAACGGGCGAAGCGCCGCGTATTTCCGGGTGCTCCAGGGCGCAGGCGCCGCTTCGCGGCGCTCGTCGTGCTGGATCCCGGATCGCCTTCCGCTCACGCTGCAGGTGTCCGGGAAAACGGCAGCGCTCCGTGCCGCCGGGCGGCGCATGTCATGACCGCCCCCGTCCTCGCCCTCGAAAACCTCAGCGTCGGCTTCCGGGCCGCCGGGCGCGAGCACGTCGCCGTCGATCGGGTGAGCCTCACCGTGAACCGGGGCGAGGTGCTGGGGCTCGTCGGCGAATCCGGTTCGGGCAAGTCGGTGACCGGGCTCGCGCTGATGGGGCTGATCGAGGCGCCCGGCCGGGTATCGGGCGGGAGGATCCTGTTCGAGGGCCGCGACATCGCCGGACTGCCGGAAGCGGAGCTCCGTCCGCTGCGCGGCAAGCGCATGGCGATGATCTTTCAGGACCCGATGACCACCCTGAACCCGGTGCTGCGGGTCGAGACCCAGGTCGTCGAGGCGATCCGCGCGCACGAGCGCGTCGGGGCGGCTGCCGCCCGGGCGCGGGCACGCGAGGCGCTGGTCAAGGTCGGGATTCCGGCGCCCGACGAACGCCTGCGCGCCTACCCGCACCAGCTCTCGGGCGGCATGCGCCAGCGCATCGCCATCGCCATCGCGCTGCTGCACGCGCCGGCCCTCCTCATCGCCGACGAGCCGACCACGGCCCTCGACGTGACGATCCAGGCGCAGATCCTGGCCGAGGCGCAGGCGCTCTGCGCCGAGATGGGCACGGCGCTCATCTGGATCACCCACGACCTCGCGGTGGTGGCCGGCCTCGCCGACCGTTTGTGCGTGATGTACGCCGGCCGCATCGTCGAGGGCGGGCCGGTGGCCGACGTGATCGAGGCGCCGCTCCATCCCTACACCGCCGGACTGATCGGCTCCGCCCCGAGCCGCAACGCGCGCGGCGTGCCGCTGACGCAGATCCCCGGCATGGCGCCCTCGCTCGTCGATCGCCCTCCGGGCTGCGCCTTCGCGCCGCGCTGCCCCGCCGCGACGCCCGATTGCGCCGACCCGCCGCCCACGGCCCTTGCCGAGCCGTCGCGCTTCGCGCTCTGCCGCCATCCCCTGCAGCCGGCACGTTTCACGTGAAACCTCTCCTCAGCCTCGACGCCGTCTCGAAGCGGTTCGGCACCAGCCCCTCGCTCGCCGCGCGCTTGGCCGGCCTCCTCGGGGAGCGCCGGCCGCCGAGCGCGGTGCAGGCGGTGACCGACGTGAATCTGTCGATCGAGGCCGGCGAGGTCGTCGGCCTCGTCGGCGAATCCGGCTGCGGGAAGTCGACCCTGGCCCGGCTCGCCGCCGGCCTCCACGCCCCGAGCCGCGGGCGGGTGCTGCAGGACGGGCGCGACCGCGCCGGGATGAGCGCCGCGGAACGCCGCACGGCGGCGCTCGCCGTGCAGATGATCTTCCAGGACGCCACCGCCGCCCTCAACCCGCGGCTGCGGGTGCTCGATATCGTCGGCGAGGCGCCGGTCACCCACGGCCTCGTCCCGGCACGCGACCGGCGCGCCTACGTCGCCGAGCAGCTCGCCCGCGTCAGCCTCGGGCCGGACGCGATGGCGCGCTACCCGCACCAGTTCTCCGGTGGTCAGCGCGCTCGCATCGGCATCGCGCGGGCC
Organism: Methylobacterium sp. WL120; assembly: GCF_008039465.1. Classification (NCBI taxonomy): domain Bacteria; kingdom Pseudomonadati; phylum Pseudomonadota; class Alphaproteobacteria; order Hyphomicrobiales; family Methylobacteriaceae; genus Methylobacterium; species Methylobacterium sp. WL120. The sequence continues at coordinate 6,153 of NZ_VRUT01000209.1, forward strand.
TTGGCCGTGAAGCCGCGGATGCTGGTCTGCGACGAGTCGGTGGCGGCGCTGGACGTCTCGATCCAGGCGCAGGTGCTGAACCTGTTCCTGGAGCTCCGCCGCGACCTGGGCCTGACCTACCTATTCGTCAGCCACGACCTCGGGGTGGTCGAACACATCGCCTCGCGGGTGGCGGTGATGTATCTCGGCCGCCTCGTCGAGGTGGCGCCGGCCGAGACCCTGTTCGCGCAGCCGGCCCACCCCTACACGATCAGCCTGCTCGCCCAGACGCCGAAGCTGGTGCCGGGCAAGCGCCGGTTCCAGGCGCTGCCGGGCGAGCCGCCCTCCCCGCTCGCGCCCCCGCCGGGC
>NZ_VRUT01000020.1:0-45509 GCF_008039465.1 Methylobacterium sp. WL120
GGCGCCGCGGCGCTCGCTGGCATCGAAGCCGTAGCCGGCGTTGATACCGAAGTAGGCGCCGGTCCAGGTGAACACCGGAACGGGCGTGAACACCGGCGGCGGTGCGCGACGCGGAAGGTCGGCAGCGAAGGCGGAGCCGGCGAGCGCGATGCCGGCGAGGGCGGTGACGCCCCGAAGCATGGATTTCATGGTCTGGTCCTCATTCCATCTGGTGCCGCCGGACTTTTGCCCCGTCCGGCACCGATTGCCCGTCTTTAAGTCAACGGCTCCAAGGATGCTGTTGCATCGCGGTAACGCCGACCGTCCTGAAGACGGCCCCTTTGTGGCGTCCCACCGTTATCCCTTGGTACCTGAAGCGATAAACACCCTCGAATGGTCAAGGTTCACTTGCTGCCACGCTTTTTTCCTGTCTCAGCGTTGGACAGATTGTCGCATCCCGGGAACCGGCTTCATGGAGTCAGGGCGATGGCGGAGATCAGCCGCCCGTAATCCGCTTCTCCGCGGTGGGTGGTTCGACGATAGCTGTAGAAGCGCTCGGCGTCGGCGTAGGTGCACAGGCCGAGGATCGCGGCTTCGCCGATCTCCGCCTGCTCCAGACGCATGCGCACGAACCCGGACAGGTCGAATTGCGCGTGGCCGGGGCGCGAACCGTCCGAAAAGAACCGGTCGGACCCCGGCGCCTCGTCGCGGAAGCGCGCCATGAAGTCGGCGCCGACCTCGTAGGCGGCCTGCGAAATCGTCGGGCCGAGGACGGCGACGATCGCGCCGCGCCGGGCGCCGAGCCCTTCCATGGCCGCGACCGTCGCCTCGACCACGCCGGTCAGCGCGCCCTTCCAGCCCGCATGGGCGGCGCCGACGACGCCGTTCTCGGGATCGGCGAACAGGATCGGGCCGCAATCGGCCGTCGCGATCCCGAGCGCGAGGCCGGGAACCCGCGTCACCATGGCGTCCGCCTTCGGGCGCTCATCCACGGGGAACGGCGCCGCGACCACGACGGCCTCAGCGGAATGCACCTGGTAGAGGCTCGCCATCCGGTCGGCGGGCAGCCCGAGCTGCGCGCACATCCGCGCCCGGTTCTCGGCGACGGCCTCGGGCCTGTCCTGCGAGCCGAGCCCGCCGTTGAAGGAAGCGTAGAGGCCCTCGGAGACGCCGCCCTGCCGGGTGAAGAACGCGTGGCGGATGCCCGAATGCGAGCTGAGTTCCGGCGCTTCGACGAACATGGCGGCTCCTAGCGAGGGTTGGCACCCGCGATGCGGGATCACGTCGGCCCCGTCGATAACCGAAGGCGGCGAGGCTGACGATGGCTCGCCCGCCGCTTCAGCCCGGCGCGAAGCCCGGCGGAGCGAGCGCGGGATGGGTGATCGCCATCGCCTTGAACAGGCTCCCCATGCCGCCGGGGGCCGGATCGGTGAGGCGTCGCGCCGCCGCCGTGATCGCCTCGGCCTGGGCCGGCGTCGCCCGCGCCGTCAACCGCGCCGCGCGGGCGGGCAGGCCTAGGGAGTCGAGGAAGTCGCGCTGGTCGATCGGGCCGTGGATCGCGGCGCCCGCCTCCGAGGCCGCGCGTGCCAGCGCCGGGAAGTCGACGTGGACCGTGAGGTCGGCCTCGCCCGGCGCATCGAGCGGCCCGACGAAGCGATGCGCCGCCACCGCCTGCAGCGTGTCGCCGAAGCCCGGCTGGGCATGACCGTAATCGATCACCAGAACGGCACCGCCCTGGTCGCGGACGCGTCGCGCCAGGGCACGGGTCAGGTCGAGCGCGAGCGCGGGCAGGGTCATCACGGCGCCCTCAACTGCGACGGCGCCGATCGCGGGGTTCGGGTCCGGTGCGAGCCCGAAGGCGAGCGCACCGTCCGAGACGCCGACCAGCCGCTCGCACCACCCGCGGGCGGTGCGCACGAACTGGCGCACGGGCAGGCAGTCGAAGAACTCGTTGGCGACCACGATGGCCGGGCCGTGCGGCACCGCGGCGACGTCGGCATGCCAGGTCGGCGCGGCGGCCGCGAGCGCCGCCGCCTGCGCCGTCTGCAAGACCGGGCTGGTCTCGACGAGATGGAGGTCGATCGCGGCCGTCGGCGCCACGGTGCGCAGCGCCCGCAGCGCGTCGGCCATCAGTGTGCCGCGGCCGGGGCCGAGCTCGACCAGGCGCAGCGGGGCCGGCGCCCCCATCGCAGCCCAGACCGAGGCGATCCAGATCCCGATCAGCTCGCCGAACATCTGGCTGATCTCGGGGGCGGTGGTGAAGTCGCCGCGCGGGCCCAAGGGGTCGCGGGTGTAGTAGTACCCGTGCACCGGATGCCCGAGGCAAAGCGCCATGTAGCGGTCGATCCCGATCGGGCCGGTCTCGCGGACTAGCGTGGCGATCTCGGCGCCGAGCGGCGTAGCGCTCAAGGCCGCACCGAACCGTCCGGTGCCGGCGCCACGGGAACCGGGGCGGCCTCGGCCGGGTGTCGTGGTCGCGTCACGCCGCGGGCGGCGAGCCCGATGAAGACGAGCCCGACGAGGGCCATCGGGACGCAGAGCAGCATGCCCATGGTCACGCCGCCGCCCAGCGGCCCGAGATGGTCGCCGAACAGGTAGCCGAGTTGGCGGTCCGGCTCGCGGAACAGCTCGCACACGGTCCGCGCGACGGCGTAGCCGAGGACGAAGATGCCGCCGAGAAGGCCCGGCTTCCGGAAGCCGAAGCGGTTCACCGCCAGCGCCATCACAATGAACAGCAGCAACCCCTCGGTCGCGGCCTCGTAGAGCTGGCTCGGGTGGCGCGGCAGCGGGCCGCCGGTGGGGAAGACGACGGCGTAGGCGAAGTCGGGCGCGACCCGGCCCCACAGCTCGCCATTCACGAAGTTGGCGATGCGGCCGAAAAACAGCCCGATCGGCACCACCACGGCGGCGAGGTCGAGCGGCGTGTAGCCGCCGAGCTTGCGCGAGCGCGCGAACAGCAGCATCGCCAGCACCGCCCCGAGGAAGCCGCCGTGGAACGACATGCCGCCATTGCGGATCGCCAGGATCTCCATCGGATCGTCGAGGTACATCGGCAGATTGTAGAACAGCACGTAGCCGATCCGCCCGCCGAGGACGACGCCGAGCGCCACCCAGACGATCATGTCGTCGATGTCCACGGTGGTCGGACGGCGCACCACGCCCCAGTAGCGCTCGGCCATCACGAGGCGGCGCGCATAGAACCACCCGCCGATCAGCCCGGCGATGTAGGCCAGGGCGTACCACTTGATGGTGATCGGCCCGATCGCGACGGCGACCGGGTCGATGGCCGGAAAGGGCAGGGCGAAAAGCATCGGGGCCTCCCGTGGAAACGGCGGCATTGGACGCGGGGGCCGGGGGCGTCAAGCCCGGGGTGTCGGTCCTGGGTTCGGCTCGCGACTCGATATCAGACGGGCGACGTCCATGCGCCTTGAAAGGTTAGTCGAGTTAGCTAAGATCGCGACGTTTCGCGATGAGAGTTCGCCATGCAGGTCACCGTTCACGCAGCGAAGACTCAGCTGTCCAAGCTGATCGAGGCGGCTTTGCGTGGCGAGGAGGTCATCATCGCCCGCGGAAGCGAGCCCGTCGTACAACTGGTCGCCATCCCGAAGACCACCTTCAAGATCGGGCTCTTGGAAGGTCAGGTCGCAGGTTCGGGTCCCGATTTCTTCGAACCAATGAACACCGAGGAACTCGCCCTGTGGGAGGGTGAGCGTTGAGCGCAAGTCTCCTTCTGGACACGCATACCTGGGCTTGGTCGCTGACGAACGATCGTCGCCTATCGCAGGTGGCACGGCAGAGCATATCTGCCGCTACGACCGTCTATGTGAGTCCGATCACGTTCTTCGAGATCGGTCAGAAGGTCCGCCTCGGCAAATGGCCAGACATGGCCCCCTTCGCCGACAGCCTCGTTGACCTCCTACTGAGGCAGGGCGGAAGATCTGCGTCGCTGACCAGTGATATCTGCCTGATGGCCGGCAGCATGGATTGGCCGCTTCGCGATCCGTTCGACCGTCTCCTGGCGGCAACGGCTTTGATCCACGCGATGCCGCTGGTCTCGGCCGATGCCGTCTTCGACGGCCGCGTCACCCGCATCTGGTGAAACGGGCGATGCGCCGAGCCTCTACTGCGAGCGCCGCCCGAATGAGACCGCGTAGGCCTGGACCCGCGCGTCGATCAACGGGTCGTCCGACACCTCGACTCCGTCGGTGAGGGCGTTCGGAAGATACAGCAGCGCCTTCTCAGCGCTCGCGCTGTCGGCGACGGGCTTGGTCAGCGTCAGGGTGCCCATGTCGACCAACCGGCGCTCCTCGGGCCAGGGCTTGGTCGCGTCGTCGGTCCGGTCGCCGGCCTCGGCGAGCTGGGCTAGCACCTTGTAGGCGACCGGCGCCGTGCCGAGCCGCGTGCGGATCTCGGACATCAGGTAGTCCGGCGCCTGCTTGGCGCCCTCCTCGGCCGCGAGCAGCTCCTCGCCCTCCACCGGCACGATACGGTAGCGGAAGGCCTGCCGCTTGCCGGCCGCGTCGACGAGGACGAAGGCGTTGACGCCGTTGTAGGTCTGACGCGCCAGGCTCGTCGGCGTCCTGGCGGTGGCGCCGGCCTTGCCGGCGGCCGGATGGCTCGCAACGAAGGCCTCGGCCGGCGTCGGCGTCCCGGCATCCTTCCCGCTCTTGGCGATCGCGACGAGCAGGTCGCGGAACTCCTCGCCGGTGGCGACCGGGAAGTATTTCAGGCTGTTGGTGACGACGTCCATCTCGCTGCCGTCGGCCAGCTTGAACTTCAGCGAGAGCCCGTGCGGGTTGGCGTCGGCCGAGCCGTCGGGGATGGTCGGGATGCCGGTCGCGTCCGAGAACCGCCCGGTGACCGGAACAGCGGGGCCGGCGAAGACCGAGGCCTTGCTGAGCCTGGCCGCCTCTGTGCTCGGGGTAAAGCTGCCCTCGACGACCGTGCCCTTGGCGTGGTTCGCCCGCATGCCGGGATGCTGCCCCCACAGTTTGTTCATCGCGTCGACGGTCTGCTCGGCGGTGGTGGCCTCTTCGGCGGATGTCGGTGCGACGGCCAAGCCGGCGAGCACGACGCCGCCGATTACGACGTGGCGGAGGAGCGGGAAACGGGTCATGCGGGTCTCCGGGCCGAGGCGGCCGCCACCTGGGACAGGGCCGGCGGAGCACGGCACATGCCACGATCTGCAGTTGCAGTGAAGAACCCGATTGCGCACAACGGACGAGGGTGGTTACCGGTCCGACGCGCCGCCCGCGCCGCCCGCGCTGCCGACGACCCGGAGCCCGTGCCCGTCCGGACCCTCGGCGTAGGCACTGCGGCCGTCGGCCGACAGGCGGACCCGGTAGCCCGCCCGCCGGATCGCTTCCGTGGTGGCGGTGACGTCGTCGGCTTCGAACACGAGCCGCGTCGTCGCCGGGTCGCGCGGGCCGTAGGGGGCCGGCGTCGGCCGCTTCGTGTCGGGCCGACGGTAATGCAGGAGTTCCAGGTGCGGCGTGACGCAGACCGGCGGTTCGAGGCCGACGACATCGACGACGGGATCGGGAACACCGTCGAGGCGCGCCTGGGTCTCGCCCGCGTTCAGCCCGCGCCCGGCCACGCGTAACCCGAGCAGGTCGGCATAGAAGCCCAACGCGCGATCGAGGTTCGTCACGGTGATCGCCGAATGGTCGATGCCGAGGAACAGGCCCGGCGCCGTCCGCCATCGCTCCGCGGCCGGGCCGCCGGGGAAGGCGATCAGTTCGAGGGGATGCCCGTCGGGGTCGCGGAACTTGTAGGCGGTGACGCCGCCCGAACTCTCGGGCAGCGCCTGCGGCCCGCCGTGGCTGATGGACTGCGGCGACAGTCGCAGGAGTTGCGCGTGGGCGGCCTCCATCGCACGCACGGGGATCGCGAGATGCTGGAACACCGGATCGTTCGCGAGCGGCACATCCGGGTAAGGCGCACCCGGCGGGTCGAAGGCCAGGAACGCCACGAACTGTGCGCCGAGCCGCATCGTCAGGCGCGCGGCCACGGCGCCGTCTGAGCCGTAAGCGTCGGCGATTGCCGCCGGCAGCGGCTCGATCGACCCGACCTGCGCAAACCCGAGCCCGTCGCGGTAGAACGCTTCCGTCCGCGCAAGGTCCGCAACGGTGCGCTCAAAGCCGGTGATCCCTCGGATGCCCGCGCTCACAGGAGGCGCGCCCCGCGCCGGTTGGTGTAGATCGCATACAGCGTGTGCGAGGCGCAGAGGAACAGGCGGCTGCGGTTGCGCCCGCCGAAGGCGAGGTTCGAGACCGTCGCCGGCACCAGGATCTTGCCGACACGCTCGCCGTGCGGATCGATGCAATGCACGCCGTCGCCGGCGCTCGACCAGAGGAAGCCGTCCTCGTCGAAGCGGAAGCCGTCGGCGAAGCCCGGCTCGACGGTATGGAAGAGTCCGCCGCCCGAGAGCGACCCGTCCTGCGCGACGTCGAAGACGCGGATGAACCGCTTCGGGTCGTCGGCGAATTGCAGCCCGCTCTCGGCGACGTAGAGCCTGGTCTCGTCGGGCGAGAAGGCGAGGCCGTTCGGCCCGTCGAAGTCGTCGGCGACCACGTCGAGCGAGCCGTCGCGCGGGTCGAAGCGGTAGAGTGCGGCGGGAAGCTCCGCCTCCTGCTTGCCGCCCTCGTAGTCGGTCTGGATGCCGTAGGGCGGGTCGCTGAACCAGATCGTCCCGTCGGACTTGCAGACGATGTCGTTCGGCGAGTTCAGCCGGCGCCCCCGATAGCGCTCGACCAAGACGGAGATCGTGCCGTCGTGTTCGGTGCGGGTGATCCGGCGGTCGCGGTGCGAGCACGAGAGCAGGCGCCCCTCGCGGTCGCGGGCGTGCCCGTTCTCGAAGCCGGTGCCCGAACGGTACACCGACACGCCGCCGGATTCGCTCCAGCGCATCACCCGGTCGTTGGGCAGGTCCGAGAACAGCAGCTCGTCGCGGTCGCCGAACCAGACCGGCCCCTCGCACCAGCGGAAGCCTTCGGCGAGCGTCTCCAGCGGCGCGTTCGGCAGCACGAAGGCCTTGAACCGCGGCTGCGTGACCTCGAAACCATCCATCGCCGCCAAACCTACTTGAAGCGTCCGGGCTGGTTCACGGTCGGCGTCACGTCGAGGCCGGTGACGATCATCGTGCACGGCTCGGTCCCGACCGTGCCGGAAAGGTGGCCCTTCCGTCCGTCGCGCGCCCTGGTGTTCTGGTCCTCGCCCATCATCAGCTCGCCCGGCCCCATCTCGACGCGGGTGCCGTCCATGGTCTCGACGAACCAGCGACCCGACAGGATCGCGATCCATTGCGGCCGCGGGTTCTCGTGCCACTGCCCGACCCAGCCGACCGGCAGCACCGTGAAGGTGACGTTGGCCTTCGACGGCTCCTGCTTGTCGTTCCATTGCGGCGCGGTCTGCGGCTCGATGCCTTCGAACGTGAAGTCCGAAAGCGCGAAGCGCTCCTGCCGGCTGACACCCTCGGCGTCGGTGTAGACGTGCCAGTAGGGCATCGTGGGCGGCGGACCGCCGTTCTGTTGATCGGCCATGTCGGTTTCCCTATCGGAGGGTACAAGCGCGCGGGTCGTCAACGGTCGGCGGCGGACACGGCCGGGGCGGCCTGCGGACCGCTCGAGAGCGGGTGGGCGACCACCTGCGAGGCCGGCGCATAGGCGCCGCCGACCACCACCAGTAGAAGCCCGCCCACGAGTCCGAAGTTCTTGAAGAAGTCCCAGACATGGGCGCGGCCCTCGCCGTCCTTCGACCAGAAGCCCGGGAAGCGCCAGAACGGGTGGTACATCAGCGCGGTGACCGCACAGAAGCCGGCGAGCACGAAGGCCGCCGCGCGGTCGAAAACGCCGACGACGATCAGCACCGGCGTCACCGCCTCGACGAGGATGCCGAGCACGAGCAGCAGCGCCGGGAAGGGCAGGGGGCCTGAGCGTGCCTGCCCCATCGCCTCGTCCCAGTGCGCGACCTTGTCGTAGGCGCTGAGCGGAAACATGAAGACGAGGCAGACCTTCGCCAGCAGCGGCAAAGCCACGAGATCGAACCACGTCATCGGGCGCCTGGGGTGACGGGCATTGAGGGATCCAAGCAGGGACACGGGAAGGGCGGCATCGGGTTTCGTGGGGCCAACGCCGCTCGCCCGCCGCAGTTGCCCGGCCGGATGCGCGAGGCGGGCCCGTTTGCTGCATCGCAGCGCGCACGATGCCGTGACCGGCCGACCCGGAACGCCGCCTGCCTTGTGCCGTTGGCCGGCGAACGCGTTCTCTCGAGCATACCGCAGTGCGAGGCCGACCGATGCGAGAAGACCATTACGACGTCATCGTGATCGGCTCGGGCCCCGGCGGCGGCTCCCTGACGTCGCGGCTGGCGAAGACCGGCAAGCGCATCCTGCTGCTGGAGCGCGGCGACTACCTTCCGCGCTCGCAGGACAACTGGTCGTCCAAGACCGTCTTCGTCGACGGCGCCTACCAGGCGAAGGAGACCTGGTACGGCGGCGACGGGCGCACCTTCAGCCCGGCGCTGCACTACTATGTCGGCGGCAACTCGAAGGTCTACGGCGCGGCCCTGTTCCGGATGCGCGAGCGCGACTTCGGCGAGGTCCGCCACGTGGACGGCCTCTCGCCGGCCTGGCCGGTCTCCTACGCAGAATTCGAACCGTACTACGCGCAGGCCGAGGCGCTGTTCGCGGTGCACGGCCAGCGCGGCGAGGACCCGAACGAGCCGTGGTCGAGCGCCCCCTACGACCACCCCCCCGTCAGCCACGAGCCGCGCATCCAGAAGCTCTCGGACGATTGGGGCAAGCTCGGCCTCAACCCGTTCCACTTGCCCCTCGGGATCAAGCTCGACGAGCGCGACGGCAAGCCGACCCCGACGAGCATCTGCATCCGCTGCGACGCCTTCGACGGGTTCCCGTGCCTGCTCAACGGCAAGGCCGACGCGCAGGTGATGACCGTCGACCCGACGCTGGCCCGGCACGACAACGTCACCCTGCTCGTCAACGCCTACGTCTCGACGCTCGAGACCGACCCGTCCGGCCGCACGGTGAGCGCGGTCAACGTCACCCGCGAGGGGAGGGCGGAGCGCTACTCGGCGGACGTGGTCGTGGTCGCCTGCGGCGCGCTCTCCTCGGCGCTGCTGCTGCTGCGCTCGGCCAATTCGGCCCATCCGAACGGGCTCGCCAACGGGTCGGACCAGGTCGGGCGCAACTACATGCGCCACACCATGTCGGTGCTGATGGCGCTCTCGAAGGAGGTCAACGACACCGTCTTCCAGAAGACGCTCGCGGTCTCGGACTTCTACTTCGAGTCGAAGGACTGGGAGTTCCCGATGGGGCTGATCCAGATGTGCGCCAAGACGCATCCGGAACAGATCCGCGGCGAAGAGTTCCCGAAATGGACCGGCTTCCTGCCCGACGCCCCCTTCGACATGGTGGCTCGCCACTCCATGGATTTCTGGCTGCAGAGCGAGGACCTGCCGCACCCCGACAACCGGGTGATGCTCGGCCATGACGGCCGGGTCGTCCTCGACGTGCGCGAGACCAACCGCAAGGCGCACGACCGCCTGCGCGGCAAGCTCGAGGACCTGCTCCGGCCCGGCGGCCTCTACACCTACCTGTTCGAGCGCTCGCTCTACCTCGGCAAGGACATCCCCTTAAGCGGTACCGCGCACCAGGCCGGCACGCTGCGCTTCGGCACAGACCCGAAGGCGTCGGTGCTCGACCTGAATTGCAAGGCGCACGAGCTCGACAACCTCTACGTCACCGACGCGAGCTTCTTCCCGTCGATCGGCGCGGTGAACCCGACGTTGACGATCATCGCCAACGCGCTGCGCGTCGCCGACCACATCGCCGAGCGGCTGGGGTGACCCGCTACTCTCAAACCGCTCCGGCGCGGCGGGCGCGGCGCTAAACCGACGGCACCAAGCCGTCACGCCCGGCGTGGCATCCGGAACGGCAGCATCAGCCGCACCAGCGGGTTGCGGAATCGGTCGAGCGACAGGCTCTCGTGGACAGGGCGCACCGCCTCGCCAGCAAGGCGCGCCGAGAGCAGCGAACGGGAATAGAACGGCGTGTCTTCGAAGGTCCGCACCACCTCGGCCCGCCCGTCGTCGCTGCGGGTCTCCCGCGGCACGCGCCAGAACCGCGTCGCGGGCAGGGCGGCGGCGAGTGGCGGGCGGATGTCGCGGCGGGTGCCGTCGCGGTCGAAGCGGAGCGAGAGGTTCTGGCCCGAGCCATCGCGGCGGCGGACGTCGTAGAGGATTGCCGCGCCGTCGCTGAGGTCGGCCCGGCACCAGGTCCAGCTCGTGAAGGCGTCGGCCAGCGGCGTGTCGCCGTGGTTGGTGTCGAAGTAGGCGGTGCCGGACCAGCGCATCGCGGGCGCATCGAGGGCGACCTCGACGGGCGAGGACGGCGCCATCGGCCACCAGCGATGCGCGCCGTGCGCGTCGAGGGTGAAGGGGCCAGGCGTGATCCCGGCGGGATAGAGCTTGACCGTGCCGCGCACCCGGGAGGGGATCGGCGCCGTGGTCTCGTCGAGGGTGATGGTCAGCGCCGTGCCGTCCCAGGCCATGCCGCTCGGCCCGATGCGGATGCTGTTCGCGTCGCGCGACAGGGACTTGCTGCCGCGCTCGGTCATGCAGAAGCGGTTCTCGCGCGCGCCGTAGAGGACGACGTTGACGGCGCAGTGCTCGAACGGGTTCCGCGTGGCGTCCCAGGCGTAGTACGGCGAGAACACGCTGCCGATGAAGGCGATGATGGTCAGCCCCTGGCTGCCGTCCGCGCTCAGGGCGTCGACGTACCACCAGACGTAGCCGTCGCGGGCGACCGGCGTGTCGAAACGGGGCGCGCCGCCCGCCTGTCCGCCAGCAGCGTGTCCGCCGCGATCCGCCCCGACTGCGCCGCCATCGGCACCCCCGGCCCCGGGTGCACGCTGCCCCCCGCCAAGTACAGGCCCGGGAGCCGCGTCCGTGCGCCCATCCGCTTGAACGTCGCGCTCCAGCCGTGCGAGGCCCGGCCGTAGAGCGCGCCCCCCGTCGCCGGGAACAGCGTCGCGAAGCCGGCCGGCGTGGTGGTCGCCGTCTCGGCCGCCGCGATCGTCAGGCCGCACGCCGCCAGCCGTGCCCGCATCGTCGTCTCGCATGCGTCGATCTCCGGTTTCGTGAAGGGCCGCTCGCCCACGGACGGCGCGTTGACGAGGCAGAGCAGGCGCTCCGGCCCGTCCGGCGCCGCGTCGCCGACCCTGTCCTGCGCGCAGACGTAGGTGGTCGGGTCCGCCGGCAGCCGCCCGCGGCGGATCGCGTCGAACTCCCCCCGGTAGTCGTTCGAGAAGAATACGGTGTGGTGCGCCAGCGGGAAGCCCGCGGTGCGGGCGTTCAGGCAGAAGGTCACCGCCGAGAGCGAGCGCTCGGCCGGGGGCACCGGGTCGGCGGCGCCGACCGCCTCCGGCCCGAGCAGCCCCGCGGCCAGAGCCGAGACGTCGCCGTTCATCACCACGGCGTCGGCGGCGATCCGTTCGCCGCCGACGAGCATGACGCCCGAGACGGCGCCCCCCGAGACCAGGATGCGCTCGACCCGGGCGCCGGTGCGGAGGGTCGCGCCGCGCTCGGACGCGAGCTCGGCGATCGCGGCGGCGAGCCGGCTCAAGCCTCCCGCGATCGACCAAACGCCCGCCTGCTCGACATGGGCGACGAGCATCAGCGTGGCCGGCGCCTGATACGGCGAGGAGCCGCAATAGGTCGCGTAGCGGGCAAACAGCTGCCGCAGCCGCGGGTCGCGAAAATAGTCGCCGAGCGCGCCCCACAAGGTGGCGAAGGGCTGGATCCGCCAGAGGTCGCCCAGGCCCGACAGGCCGGCGCGGCGGGCGAGGTCCACCGGACCCGGCCGGGCGCCGCGGATGAACGGCGCGTCGAGGGTGCGGAAGACCTGCTCGCTGCGCGCGCAGAAACGGCGATAGCCGTCGGCCTCGCGCGGCCCGGCGAAGTCGGCGATGGCGTCGGCGGAGGCGTCGATGTCGGCGAACAGGTCGAGGCGCTCGGTCGCGCTCCAGGCGTGGCGGGCGAGGGTGCGCGCGGGCGCGAGCGCGACGCGGCTGCCGAGCTCCGCGCCGGCTTCCGCGAAGATCTCGTCGAGGATCCAGCGCATGGTGAAGACGGTGGGCCCGGCCTCGATCCGGGTCCCGCCGACGGCGACGCTGCGCATCTTGCCGCCGGGCGCGTCGGCCGCCTCGAGCAGCGTCACGTCGCATCCGGCGCAGGCGAGCCGCAAAGCGGCGACGAGCCCGCCGATGCCGCCCCCGATCACCACGACCCGCTCGATCGCCATCGTTCCTCCGCGGCTTTGACGATCCGGCATTGATCTCCGGAGCCGCAAGTGTCAATCATAGATGACACTTGAGAAAGTCAACGCAAATTGACACGGGAGGTCACGGTGGACGCAGGCCAGCGCATCGAACGGACCCTGGACATCGCCGTCGCCTACGCGGAAGCGCCGGGCGCACCACCGCGGCTCGCGGAGGCGATCCGCTATGCGGTGTTCCCAGGGGGCCACCGCATCCGACCGCGGCTCTGCCTCGCGGTGGCCGCCGCCTGCGGCGACGACGACCCGCAGGGGGCCGAAGCCGCAGCCGCCGCGATCGAGCTGCTGCACTGCGCGTCCCTCGTCCACGACGACCTGCCCTGCTTCGACGACGCCGAGACGCGTCGGAAGAAGCCCGCCGTCCACGTCGCCTTCGGCGAGCCGCTGGCGGTGCTCACCGGCGACGCGCTGATCGTGCTGGCGTTCGAGACGCTGGCCCGCGGTGCAGCCAAGCGCCCGCAGCGGCTGGCCGCGCTGGTCGGGCTCGTCGCCCGCGCCGTCGGCTCGCCGGCCGGCATCGTCGCGGGGCAGGCCTGGGAGTCGGAGGCCGAGGTCGCGCTGTCGAACTACCAGCAGGCCAAGACCGGCGCCTTGTTCGCCGCCGCCACCGTGGCGGGCGCGGCCGCCGCGGGCGCCACGCCGCTGCCCTGGCGGCTTCTCGGGGAATGCCTCGGCGAGGCCTATCAGGTCGCCGACGACCTGCGCGACGTCGCCTGCCGCCAGGAGGAGATCGGCAAGCCGGCCGGCCGCGACGCCACCCTCGGGCGCCCGAACGCCGCCCTGCTCCTCGGCCGCGGCGGCGCGCTCGATCGCCTGAAGCGCCTCTCGGCCGAGGCGATCGAGGTGATCCCGACTTGCCCCGGCGCCGACGCGCTCCGCGCCGAGATCGCCGCACAGACCCGGCTATTCCTGCCCGCGAGCCTCGCCCACGAATTCGCCTGAGGCGGGGTTTTCCATGCTGTCGGAGGTGGATGCCGGTCCGGTCGCGGGCCCCCTCGTCCAAGGGGAGAGGGACAGTGTGAGGGGCGTGACCTTTCCGGACGACGCACGCTCCTCACTCCAGCCCTCTCCCCCTGGGAGAGTGCACGCACGCGGCCCGCGCCCCACCCTTCGCGAGCGCTTTCGCGCGTTCCGCATCGCCCGGGTGGCGAGCCCGGCGTTCCAGCGCTGGGCCGCTGGGTTTCCCCTGACGCGGCGCATCGCGCAGCGGAACACGCGGGCGCTGTTCGACCTGTGCGCCGGGTTCACCTACTCGCAGGTGCTGTTCGCCTGCGTCCGCCTCGACCTGTTCCACACGCTGCGACCCGGCCCGCTCCCGACCGCGGTCCTGGCCGAGCGCTTCCGCCTCACGCCGGAGCGGGCGGAGCGTCTGTTGAAGGCCGCCGCCTCCCTCGACCTGATCGCCCGCCTGCCCGACGCGCGCTGGGCGCTGGCCGACCTCGGGGCGGCGCTGATCGGCAACCCCTCGGTGGCGGCGATGATTGAGCATCATGCCATGCTCTACGCCGACCTCGCCGACCCGGTGGCGCTGCTGCGCGGCGAGACGGGGCCGACGCGTCTTTCCGGCTACTGGCCTTACGCGATGGCCGCCGAGCCCGACGCCGCGGAGGCTGACGCGGTGGCCGGCTACAGCCGTCTGATGGCGGCCTCGCAGGCGCTCATCGCCGAGGACGTGTTGGACGCCTATTCGCTCGCCTCGCACGCCTGCCTGATGGATGTCGGCGGCGGGGAGGGCGCCTTCGTCACGGCCGCCGCCGCCCGCCACCCCGGCTTGCGCCTGATGCTGTTCGATCTGCCGGCCGTCGCCGCGCGGGCAGAGGCGCGGCTCGGGGCCGCCGGCCTCACGGTCGCCTGCCGCGGCGGCAGCTTCTTCTCCGATCCCCTGCCGCGGGGCGCCGACGCGATCTCGCTGGTGCGGATCGTCCACGACCACGACGACGCCCGCGTCGCGGTGCTGCTGCGCGCGGCCCACGACGCGCTGCCGTCCGGCGGCACGCTTTTGGTGGCCGAGCCGCTGGCTGGGACACCGGGGGCCGAGCCCATCAGCGACGCGTATTTCGGCTTCTACCTGCTGGCGATGGGCAGCGGCCGCGCCCGCACCGCCGAGGAGTTGTCGGCGATGCTTCGCGCCGCGGGCTTCGCCGAAATCCGAAGTGTGAAGACTCGCCGTCCCCTGCTGACACGCCTGATCGTGGCCCGCAAATCGGCAAAAGTGTAAATTTGACTTGACGCTTTGTGTTGTCATTCTAGGATGACTGATCGGCCGACTGGGAGAGTCGGACAGGGATGGAAGAGGCACCGCACATGGACGCGCTCGCCGTCGTTCTCGAAAGACCGGAGGTGTTGGCGCTCGATCGCCTTCCGCTGACCCCGGCCGCAGAGGGCGACGCGGTGGTCGCGGTCACCTGGAGCGGGATCTCCACCGGCACCGAGCGCCTGCTCTGGACCGGACGGATGCCGAGCTTCCCCGGCATGGGCTACCCGCTGGTGCCCGGTTACGAGTCGGTCGGGATCGTCGAGATGGCACCCGAAGGCTCCGGCCTCAGCGTCGGGCAGGCGGTCTTCGTGCCGGGCGCGCGCTGCTTCGGCACGGTGCGCGGCCTGTTCGGCGGCGCCGCCTCCCACCTGATCGTCCCGGCCGAGAAGCTGGTGCCGGTCGAGGCGAGCCTCGGAGAGAAGGCGATCCTGCTGGCGCTGGCCGCCACCGCCTACCACGCAATGGCCGCGAGCGCCCCGGGCGAGCGCACCCTGATCGTCGGCCACGGGGTGCTCGGGCGTCTGCTCGCCCGGCTCGTCGCCCTGTCCGGCGCGGTGCCGACCGTGTGGGAGACCAATCCAGTGCGGTCGCGGGGCGCGTTCGGCTACCCGGTCGTCCACCCCGACCAGGACGAGCGCCGCGACTACGCCACGATCACCGACGTCAGCGGCGATGCGAGCCTGCTCGACACGCTGATCGGGCGGCTTAGCCCCGGCGGCGAGATCGTGCTTGCCGGCTTCTACGAGGCACCGCTCTCCTTCGCGTTCCCGCCGGCCTTCCTGCGCGAGGCCCGGATCCGGGTCGCCGCCGAATTCCGGCCGCACGACCTCGCAGCGGTGGGCGCGCTCATCGCCCGCGGCGCCCTCTCGCTCGACGGCCTGATCACCCATCGGCGCCCCGCGTCGGAGGCGGAGCAGGCCTATCGCACGGCCTTCGGCGATCCCGAGTGCCTGAAGATGGTCCTCGACTGGAGGAACGCATGAACATGCACCTGACCAACGCCGCATTGCGCGCGGAGGCGGCGATCGAGCCGGATCCGGTGGTGACCGCGCCGGCGAAGAAGGAGACGCAGATCATCGCGATCTACGGCAAGGGCGGCATCGGCAAGTCGTTCACCCTGGCCAACCTCAGCTACATGATGGCCCAGCAGGGCAAGAAGGTCCTGCTCATCGGCTGCGACCCGAAGAGCGACACCACCTCGCTGCTGTTCGGCGGCCGGGCCTGCCCGACCATCATCGAGACCTCGACCAAGAAGAAGCTCGCCGGCGAGGCGGTCGCCATCGGCGACGTCTGCTTCAAGCGCGACGGCGTCTACGCGATGGAGCTCGGCGGCCCCGAGGTCGGACGCGGCTGCGGCGGCCGCGGCATCATCCACGGTTTTGAGCTCCTAGAGAAGCTCGGCTTCCACGAATGGGGATTCGACTTCGTCCTGCTCGACTTCCTCGGCGACGTGGTCTGCGGCGGCTTCGGCCTCCCGATCGCCCGCGACATGTGCCAGAAGGTCATCGTCGTCGGCTCGAACGACCTGCAGTCGCTCTACGTCGCCAACAACGTCTGCTCGGCGGTCGAATACTTCCGCAAGCTCGGCGGCAACGTCGGCGTCGGCGGCCTCGTCATCAACAAGGACGACGGTACCGGCGAGGCCCAGGCCTTCGCCGACGCGGTCGGCATCCCGGTGCTGGCGTCGATCCCAGCCGACGACGACATCCGCAAGAAGAGCGCGAACTACGAGATCATCGGCCGGCCCGACGGGCGCTGGGGCTCGCTGTTCTCGGATCTGGCCCAGAACGTCGCCGACGCCAAGCCCAACCACCCGACGCCGCTCTCGCAGGACGGCCTCCTCGGCCTGTTCTCGAGCGAGCACACCGGCCGCGACGTGGTGCTGGTGCCGGCGACCTTCGAGGACATGTGCGGCGTCGCCCACGTGACCAAGCCGTCCCTCGAAGTCGTCTACGACGAGGTCTGAGCCGCATGGCCGTCACCCTTGACATCGCAGCGCTTCGCGCCCGCCGGGAGGTCCCGGCCTCCGCCCTGGAAGCCCTCCAGGCGCCGGTCCCCGCCGCTCCGATCGATGTCGCTGCGACCAAGGGCGACGGGCTCGGCTGCCATTCCGGCAAGGACGTGATGCGGGCGGCCGCCGAGGCCGCCGGCATGTCGGAAACGCTGGAGCAGCTCAAGACAGATTATCCGGTCGGGCCCCACGACCAGCCCCAGAGCATGTGCCCGGCCTTCGGCTCGCTCCGGGTCGGCCTGCGCATGCGGCGCACCGCGACGATCCTCTCCGGCTCGGCCTGCTGCGTCTACGGGCTGACCTTCACCTCGCATTTCTACGGCGCCAAGCGCTCGGTCGGCTACGTGCCGTTTAACTCCGAGACGCTGGTCACCGGCAAGCTGTTCGAGGACATCCGCGAGGCGGTGTTCCTCACGGCCAAGCCCGCCGACTACGACGCCGTCGTGGTGATCAACCTCTGCGTGCCCACCGCCTCCGGCGTGCCGCTGCGCCTGCTACCGAAGGAGATCGACGGCGTCCGCATCATCGGCATCGACGTGCCGGGCTTCGGGGTTCCGACGCACGCCGAGGCCAAGGACGTGCTCGCCGGCGCGATGCTGAAATTCGCCCGCACCGAGGCCGAGCAGGGACCGGTCCAGGCGCCGCGCGCCGGCCGCTCCGAGCGCCCGACGGTGGCGCTTTTGGGCGAGATGTTCCCGGCCGACCCGGTGGTGATCGGCGCGATGCTGGAGCCGCTGGGGCTCGCCGCCGGCCCCGTGGTCCCGACACGCGAGTGGCGCGAGCTCTATGCGGCGCTCGACGGCGCGGCGGTGGCGGCGATCCACCCGTTCTACACCGCGAGCATCCGCGAGTTCGAGGCCGCCGGCCGGCCGATCGTCGGCTCGGCGCCGGTGGGCGTCGACGGCACCAGTGACTGGCTCGATCGGATCGGCGAGGCCTGCGCCGTGCCGCGGAGCCTGGTCGAGGCCGCCAAGAATCGCCTGCTGCCGCCGATCCGCACCGTGCTCGCGGCGGCCCCGATCAAGGGCCGGATCACGCTCTCCGGCTACGAGGGCTCGGAGCTTCTCGTCGGGCGTCTGCTGGTCGAGAGCGGCGCGGATCTCCGCTACGTCGGCACCGCCTGCCCGAGAACCCCCTGGGCCGAGGCCGACCGCGACTGGCTCGAGGCCCGTGGCATCCAGGTCAGGTTCCGCGCCTCGCTAGAGGACGACCTCGCCGCGATGCGCGAATACCGGCCGGACCTCGCCATCGGCACGACCCCGGTGGTTCAGAAGGCCAAGGAGGCCGGGACGCCGTCCCTGTACTTCACCAACCTGATCTCGGCCCGGCCGCTGATGGGCGTCGCCGGCGCCGGCTCGCTCGCCACGGTGATCAACGCCGCGCTGGGCAACAAGGGCCGCTTCGACGCGATGCGGGACTTCTTCGAGGGCGTCGGCACCGGCCACGCCGCCGGCGTCTGGGAGGACGTGCCGCAGCTCCGCAAGAGCGTATCGCGGGCGCCCGCGCCGAAAAAGCACGACCACGACCCGATTGGGGAGATGGCCTGATGCTCGTCCTCGATCACGACCGCGCCGGCGGATACTGGGGTGCCGTCTACGTCTTCACGGCGATCAAGGGCCTGCAGGTCATCATCGACGGCCCCGTCGGCTGCGAGAACCTGCCGGTCACCTCCGTCCTGCACTACACCGACGCGCTGCCCCCGCACGAGCTGCCGATCGTCGTCACGGGCTTGGGCGAGGAGGAACTCGGCCGCCACGGCACCGAGGGCGCGATGAAGCGGGCGCACGCGGTGCTCGATCCGGGCCAGCCCAGCGTCGTCGTCACCGGCTCGATCTCCGAGATGATCGGCGGCGGGGTGACGCCGGAGGGCACCAACATCCAGCGCTTCCTGCCGCGCACCATCGACGAGGACCAGTGGCAGACCGCAGACCGGGCGATGCGCTGGCTCTGGCAAGAATACGGCGCCAAGCGCTTCGCGAAGAAGGGCATTCCGGCGCGCCCCGCCCGCAAGGACGGCGAGCGCCCGCGGGTCAACCTGATCGGGCCGGCCTACGGCACCTTCAACATGCCCTCGGATCTCGCCGAGATCCGCCGGGTGGTCGAGGGCATCGGCGCCGAGATCAACCTGGTCTTCCCCCTCGGCTCGCATCTCGCCGACGTGCCCAAGCTCGTCAACGCCGACGCCAACGTCTGCCTCTACCGCGAGTTCGGGCGCCTGCTCTGCGAG
Organism: Methylobacterium sp. WL120; assembly: GCF_008039465.1. Taxonomy (NCBI): domain Bacteria; kingdom Pseudomonadati; phylum Pseudomonadota; class Alphaproteobacteria; order Hyphomicrobiales; family Methylobacteriaceae; genus Methylobacterium; species Methylobacterium sp. WL120. The sequence continues at coordinate 18,827 of NZ_VRUT01000020.1, forward strand.
GACCTGGAGCGGCCCTACCTACAGGCCCCGATCGGCGTGCTCTCGACCACCAAGTTCCTGCGCTCGCTCGGCGAGATCCTCGGCCTCGACCCCGAGCCGTTCATCGAGCGCGAGAAGCACACCACGATCAAGCCGGTCTGGGACCTTTGGCGCTCGGTGACGCAGGACTTCTTCGGCACCGCGAGCTTCGGCATCGTCGCGACCGAAACCTATTCGCGCGGCGTGCGCCACTTCCTCGAAGACGAGATGGGGCTGCCCTGCACCTTCGCCTTCGCGCGGAAGCCCGGCGCCAAGCCCGACAACGAAGCGGTCCGCGAGGCCATCGCGAAGACCCCGCCGCTGGTACTGTTCGGCTCGTTCAACGAGCGGATGTACGCGGCCGAAAGTGGCTGCCGCGCGGTCTTCGTGCCGGCCTCGTTCCCCGGCGCGATCATCAGGCGGCACACCGGCACCCCGTTCATGGGCTACTCGGGCGCGACCTACCTCGTGCAGGAAGTCTGCAACGCGCTGTTCGACATGCTCTTCCACATCCTGCCGCTCGCCCGCGACATGGATGCGGTCGAGGCGACGCCGGCGCGGATGCACCGCGAGCTGCCGTGGGACGAGGCGGCGCGCGCAGCCCTCGACGCGCATGTCGAGAGCCAGCCGGTCCTGGTCCGGATCTCGATGGCCAAGCGCCTGCGCGACGCCGCCGAGCGCGACGCACGCCGCGACGGCGCCGCCCGCGTCGGGTCCGCGCACGTCGAGACCGCCCACGGCGCCCTCAAGCTCGGGGTGGCCGCATGAGCGCCGCCGCGAGCCTGCCCGGCCTTACCGCCCTCACCCCTTCGCCCCGGCCCCGGCCGGACGAATCCGCCCGCACCCCGCCGAGCCCGCGCACCGCGCCGGCCCAAGCGTCCAGGAGGACATCCATGGCCCGATCGATCGATGCGACGTCCCGGCTCCATCAGGAGGAGGTCCAGTTCAAGATCATCCTCGGTGCGACCTACCCGTTCTTCCTCGCCGCCGCGGTCGCCCAGCGCGTGATGCCGGCGCGCGAGGCCGGGCGCCCGGCTCAGCGCCGCTCGGTCTTCGGCGAGGCCAGGGCCATGGCGGTCTCGGCCATCCCCTACGCCTTCATGGGCTGACGCTTTCGGGCCGAGCCGGACGCGCACCGCGCAGCCCGGCCCTTCGAGACGCTTCCGTCCGGGCAACGGGTGGAAGTCCGGTCGTGGCACCTCAACGCCGCCACGGCGCTCCCCCCCGCGCGACGCTGCCGCGCGGTCAGCCAAACGGAGGTACTTCAACCATGGCCAATCCCGGAACGCTCGAACGTCCGAGCAGCCTCTCGGGGCTGACGGAACCTGAAGCCAAGGAGTTCCACGCGATCTTCCTGACGAGCTTCATCATCTTCACCGCGATCGCCGTGGTCGCGCACATCCTGGTCTGGATGTGGCGCCCCTGGCTGCCCGGGCCGAAGGGCTACGCCATGCTCGAGGGCGGGGCCCAAGCGGTCCACGGCCTCGTCTCGATGATCTCGTAAGGGAGGACACCATGCACAAGGTCTGGCTCCTGTTCGATCCCCGCCGCACGCTGGTGGCTCTGTTCACCTTCCTCTTCGTGCTCGCGTTGCTGATCCACTTCATCCTGCTCAGCACCAGCCGGTTCAACTGGCTGGAGGGCGCCAAGGATTCCAAGGCGGCCTCCCTCCAGATCGTCGCGCCGACCCCGGCGTGACCCGGCCCCGCGGCGGCCGGCCGGGCGTGCCCGGAAGGCCGTCCCGCGGGACGCCTCGCAACGACCGCGGCGGGCCGGAGGATCGATCCTCCCGCCCGCTGCGCCCGACGCCGACCGCCGCCCGACGGCCGCAGACCCATCCGGAGGCATTTCGCCATGGCGATGCTGAGTTTCGAGAAGAAGTACCGCGTCCGCGGCGGCACCCTCGTCGGCGGCGACCTGTTCGATTTCTGGGTCGGGCCGTTCTACGTCGGCTTCTTCGGCGTCACGGGCCTGTTCTTCACCCTGCTGGGCACGGCGCTGGTCGTCTACGGCGCCGCGCTGGGACCGACCTGGAACATCTGGCAGATCAACATCGCGCCGCCCGACATCAAGTACGGGCTCGCGCTGGCGCCGCTCAAGGAGGGCGGCCTCTGGCAGATCATCACCTTCTGCGCGATCGGGTCGTTCTCGTCCTGGGCGCTGCGCGAGGTCGAGATCTGCCGCAAGCTCGGCATGGGCTACCACGTGCCCTTCGCCTTCTCGATGGCGATCTTCGCCTACGTCGTGCTGGTGGTGGTCCGCCCGTTCCTGATGGGCGCCTGGGGTTACGGCTTCCCCTACGGGATTCTCAGCCACCTCGATTGGGTTTCGAACACCGGGTACCAGTACCTGCACTTCCACTACAATCCGGCGCACATGCTCGCGGTGACCTTCTTCTTCACCACGACGCTGGCGCTCGCCATGCACGGCGGCCTGATCCTCTCGGCCACGAACCCCGCCAAGGGCGAGACCGTGAAGAGCCCCGAGCACGAGGACACCTTCTTCCGCGACACGATCGGCTACTCGATCGGCACGCTGGGCATCCACCGCCTGGGCCTGTTCCTGGCGCTGTCGGCCGGCTTCTGGAGCGCCGTCTGCATCGTGATCAGCGGCCCGTTCTGGACCCAGGGCTGGCCGGAATGGTGGGGCTGGTGGCTGAACCTGCCGGTGTGGCGCTGAACGAACGCGAGACCCGGCTGCGCCCCGCGCGGCCGGCACGGGGACGGTGACGGCCGACACGTCGCTTGAAGAACGCTCCCGGAAAGGGCCGAGGCAATGGCGTACTACCAGAACATCATCACGCAGGTGCAGGTCCGGCCGATCGAACCGGAGCACGGCGTGCCGGTCGCGGTCGACGCCCGCTGGGGCACGCCGTTCCACAGCTACCTCATGGGGCTGATCGGAAACGCGCAGGTCGGCCCGATCTACATCGGCTACCTCGGTGCGCTGTCCTTCGCCTGCGGGCTGATCGCCTTCGAGATCATCGGCCTCAACATGTGGGCTTCGGTGAACTGGGACCCGATCCAGTTCGTGCGCCAGCTGCCCTGGCTGGCGCTGGAGCCGCCACGACCGCAATACGGCCTGCGCATCCTGCCGCCGCTCAACGAAGGCGGCTGGTGGCTGATCGCCGGCTTCTTCCTCACCGCCTCGATCCTGCTGTGGTGGGTTAGGCTCTACCGCCGCGCCGCGGCGCTCGGCCTCGGCAAGCACGTGCCCTGGGCCTTCGCCTCGGCGATCTGGCTCTATCTCGTGCTCGGCTTCATCCGCCCGATCATGATGGGCTCGTGGAGCGAGGCGGTGCCCTTCGGCATCTTCCCGCACCTCGATTGGACGGCGGCGTTTTCGCTGCGCTACGGCAACCTGTTCTACAACCCCTTCCACATGCTTTCGATCGTCTTCTTGTATGGGTCGACGCTGTTGTTCGCGATGCACGGCGGCACGATCCTGGCGGTGAGCCGCTACGGCGGCGAGCGCGAAATCGACCAGATCGTCGACCGCGGCACCGCCACCGAGCGCGCCGCCCTGTTCTGGCGCTGGACCATGGGCTTCAACGCCACGATGGAATCGGTCCACCGCTGGGCCTGGTGGTTCGCCGTGCTGACGACGCTGACGGGCGGCATCGGCATCCTCCTCACCGGCACCGTCGTCGACAACTGGTACCTCTGGGCGGTCAAGCACGGGGTCGCCCCGTCCTACCCCCAGGTCTACGGCCCGATCGTCGATCCCTCCAGCGTCGCCCCCTCGGTGCACCCATGAGAACCCTGCTCGCCGTCGCCGGCGCGGTCGCCGCGCTGTTCCTCACGATCGCCATGCTCGGCACCGCCGGCTGGACCCGCCCGCCGATGGCGCAACAGCAGACCGGGTTTCGCGGCACTGCGATGGACGTCATCGAGACCAAGGCGAACAAGGCCGCCAAGATCGAGGCCAACCAGGCGCCCGCGCCGGCCGACCCGGCCGAGCCCGGGGGCGAGAAGGCTTCGGCGGTCTACGAGAACGTCAAGGTTCTCGGCGACCTTTCCGCCGACAACTTCAACCGCCTGATGGCCTCGATGACCGAGTGGGTCGCCCCCGAGCAGGGCTGCACCTACTGCCACAACACCGAGAACATGGCCGACGACAGCCTGTACCAGAAGCGCGTCGCCCGGCGGATGCTGCAGATGGTCCAGCACATCAACTCGACCTGGAAGGAGAACCACGTCCACGAGGCCGGCGTCACCTGCTACACCTGCCACCGCGGCCAGCCGGTGCCGAAGAACATCTGGTTCGAGAACCCCGGCCCCAACGCCGGCCACGGCGTCATCCCGCGCAACAACGGGCAGAACGTCGCCAGCCCCCAGGTCGGCCTGACCTCGCTGCCCTACGGCGTCTACGCCGCCTTCTACGCCCACAAGAACACCCCCGAGGACGCGATCCGGGTCAACGCGACCTCGGCGCTGCCCGAGACCAAGGGCAAGCCGATCCAGGACGCGGAGAAGACCTTCGCGATCATGATCAGCATGGCGCAGTCGCTCGGCGTGAACTGCACCTACTGCCACAACACCCGCTCGGTGGCGGATTGGAGCACGAGCACGCCGAACCGGGTCGCCGCCTGGCACGGCATCCGCATGGTCCGCGACCTCAACGAGGACTACATGCTGCCGCTGTCCTCGACCCTGCCGCCGAACCGTCACGGCCCGATGGGCGACGTGCCGAAGATGAACTGCGCCACCTGCCACAACGGCGCCAACAAGCCGCTCAACGGCGCCCACGTGGTTGAGGCCTACCCGGAGCTCGCCGGGCCGGTCGCCTCCGCGGACATGCCCGCCGGCGTGCCCGTCCAGCCCGCGACGGCGCCCGCCGCGGCACCGGACCCGGCGATGCCGGCGCCCGCGCCGAAGCCCTGACACTCGCGGCCAGGGGGAGCCCCGGTCGAACCTCGCGATCCCAGGACGGCCGCCGAACACGGGTCCGGCGGCCGTTTTCGTTCGGAACGCTCGGGACCCTCTCCGGGCCGGCTTGCGCGCAGCCTTCCGGTGGTCGGCGGCGTCGAAGCGAGCGAGAACGCGGGGCTCGACCGCTCAGGATCGGATTTCGAACCGGGCGCTCCCAGATCGCGAAACCCACATCGTCATTCCGGGGCGCCGCAGGCGAGCCCGGGATCCAGAGCCGCCGACAGCGCCATGCCCGGCACCGACGGCGGTCCTGGATTCCGGGTTCCGCTGCGCGGCCCCGGAATGACGGCACGGGATCACCACCCGTGCCATAAGTTCTGCGTTCAACTTCATCGGGAGCCCTGGGTCGGCCGCGGAACGCCTTGCCTCGCACGGGCGAATCCTGATATGGGGCCGCTCCTTCCGCGATGCGTCCGCCGCCATCGCCGTGCGCCCGCCAGGGCGTGCGATCCCGACACCCTTTCGATGGACGGCCGGTCCGACCCGCGCCGCGTGCAAGACCGATGAAGATTCGCAACTCCCTCAAGTCGCTCCGTGGCCGTCACCGCGACAACCAGCTCGTGCGTCGCAAGGGCCGGGTCTACGTGATCAACAAGACCCAGAAGCGCTTCAAGGCCCGCCAGGGCTGAGGCCCGCCGCCTCCGTCCGCGACGGAGGCCCGGACCGGGCGGCGCAGGCGCCGCCCGCCGCGCGGCATCCCGCGCGTTGACGGCGGCGGGCGGGGGGACCAAGCTTTTCCCATGACGCCCATCGCTCGACCTTTCCTGTTCGCCCTGCTCGCCACCGTCGCGACGGCCGCCGCCGCGGCGCCGTCCCGCACGCCGGAACGCGAGCCGCCGCCCACCGAGCCCAAGGCGCAGGACCGCAAGCCCTCCACCAGCCAGCCTGCCGCCGGCCTGAGCGAGCTCTACGAGCGTCTTCGCGACGCCGGGGACGACGTCGAGGCCAAGGGCGTCGCGACCTTGATCGAGCGGCGCCTCGACCGGTCCGGCAGCGCCACCGTCGACCTCCTCACCGACCGCGCCCGCCAGGCGATGACCACGCAGGATTTCGCGCTGGCCGCCGAGCTGATGGATCGCGTCACCGCGATCGAGCCGGCCTGGTCCGAGGGCTGGAACCGGCGCGCGACGGTGTTCTGGCTGCTCACGGACAAGAGCACGGCGATCGCCGACCTGCAGCGCGCCCTGATCCTGGAGCCGCGCCACTTCGAAGCCTGGGCGGCGCTCGGACGGATCTACCTGTCGATGGACGACAAGGTGCGGGCGATGAACGCCTACCGCGGCGCGCTCGCGATCTATCCCCGCATGCCGAAGCTCAAGGACGCGATGGAGCGTCTTTCGCCCGAGGTGGACGGTCGCGACCTGTGAAGGCCGTGCTCCTCGTGCTCGCGGGCCTGTTCGGCCTCGTGGCCGCCCTCGTCGGCGCCGTGCTCGGCGCGGGCGCGATGGCGACCCTGATCATCACCGCCCGCATCTCGGCGCAGCATCCGCCGGAGGGGCCGTTCGTCGCGGTTCGCGGCGGCCGCCTCGCCACGATTCAGGCCGGCCCCGAGACCGGGGCCCGCGCCACGGTCGTCCTCCTGCACGGGGCCTCGGCCAACGCCTCCGACCCGATGGAGGGCGTCGGGCGGACGCTCGCCGCACAGGGTTTTCGCGTCGTCGCCTTCGACCGGCCGGGCTTCGGCTGGAGCGATCGGCTCTCCGGCGAGGCCGCCGCCACCCCGGCGGTCCAGGGCGCCGCCATCGCCGAGGCGCTGGCGCGGATGGAGATCGGCCCGGCGATCGTGCTCGGCCATTCCTGGGCCGGCGCCCTGGCGCTGAGCCTCGCCCTCGACCATCCCGAGCGCGTCTCCGGGCTGGTGCTGGTCGCGCCGGTGGCGCTGCCGTTCCGCGAGGCGCGGACGCCGCCGTGGTACTGGCGCCTCGCGCTGCAGCCGCCGGTGGCGTGGCTGCTGAGCCGGACGCTCGGCCCGCCGCTCGGCCTGCGCTTCCTCGAGCCGGCGGCGCGCAACGTCTTCCAGCCGCAGCCGGTGGCGGAGGGCTACGTCGAGCGCAGTCGCGCCGCCCTGGTCCTGCGCCCGGATACCTTGCTCGCCAGCGTGCAGGACCTGGTCGCGCTTCCCGCCGCCCTCGCCGCGCAGGCGCCGCGCTACGGAACGCTGCGCGTGCCGACGACGATCGTCACCGGCGACGCCGACAATGCCGTCGGGAACACGACGCAAGCCGACCCGCTGAGCCGGGCGATCCCCGGCGCCGACCTCGTGGTGCTGCCGGGAATCGGCCACATGGTGCCGTGGGTGGCGACGCAGGCGCTGGCCGACGCGGTGTCGAAGCTGGCCGAGCGGGTCGCGGCGCCGGAGGCCGCCCCGGTCGCACCCTGAGGCGCCGCGCGGACCGGACGGCGGGCGCATCGACCGTCAGCGCGACGCGGAAGGCCAGACGACGGCTTGGGCCACGACGACGTGGATGCCGTTGAAGGTCGCCGCCGGCGATCCGTACAGGACGTAGCCGAGGGCGAGGGCGTCCGAGACGCGACGGCAGAACGCCGCGTCGTCCTTGCCGGTCAGCAGGCGATAGGCCGGGAGGCCGTCGGGCGGCTGCGACGTCATCGGAAGCCTCGTTACGATTGCCACCCGAGCGGTGGCTCCGTCCCGCCGAAGAACGGGACGGAGCGGTCGATCACGCCTTCGCGGCGTGCTCGCGGGTGATGAAGGCGATGCGCACGAGGTTCGTCGCGCCCGGCGTCCCGAACGGCACGCCAGCGACCACGATGATGCGGTCGCCGACCTCGGCGAAGCGCTCGCGCACGGCGAACTTCGCGGCTCGGAAGGCCATGTCGTCCACGTCGCTGGCGTCGTTGGTGACGATCGGGTGCGTGCCCCAGGCGATGGCCAGGCGGCGCGCGGTCTCGCGCTTGGGGGTCAGCGCGATCACCGTGGCGTTCGGGCGCTCGCGCGAGAGGCGGAGCGCCGTCGAGCCCGAATGGGTCCAGGCCATGATCGCCTCGAGGTCGAGGGCGTCCACCATCTGGTGGGCGGCGGCCGCGATGGCGTCGGCGGCGGTGTGGTCCGGCGTCGAGTTCTGCGCGCGGATGATCGACCAGTACAGCGCGTCGCGCTCGACCTCCTCGGCGATGCGGCTCATCATGGCGATGGCTTCGAGCGGGAACGCGCCGGACGCGCTCTCGGCCGAGAGCATCACCGCATCCGCGCCCTCGTAGACCGCGGTCGCCACGTCCGAGACCTCGGCGCGGGTGGGCACGGGGGCCGTGATCATCGATTCGAGCATCTGGGTGGCGACGACCACGGGCTTGCCCAGCCGCCGTGCGCTGCGGGTGATGCGCTTCTGCACGCCGGGCACCTGCTCAAGCGGCATCTCGACGCCGAGGTCGCCGCGGGCCACCATCACGCCGTCGGAGATCTCCATGATCTCGTCGAGGCGGGTCAGCGCCTGCGGCTTCTCGATCTTGGCCATCACCAGGGCGCGGCCGGCGCAGACCTTCTTGACCTCGGCCACGTCCTCGGGCCGCTGCACGAAGGACACCGCGATCCAGTCGGCGCCGACGTTGAGGCCGGCCTCGAGATCGCCGCGATCCTTGTCGGTCATCGCCGGCAGCGGGATGACGGTGTGGGGCAGCGAGACGCCCTTGCGGTTCGAGATGCGGCCGCCGACCTCGACGCGGGTGACCGCGCGGGCCTCGCTCACCTCGGTGACGGTGAGGCGCAGCTTGCCGTCGTCGATGATGACCGAGTGGCCCGGCTCCAGGGCGGACAGGATCTCGGGGTGGGGCAGGTAGCAGCGGTGGACGTCGCCCGGCGTCGGGTCGCCGTCGAGGACGAAGCTCGCGCCGTTCTCGATCATCGCGAACCCCTCGGCGAAGGCGCCAAGCCGGAGCTTCGGCCCCTGGAGGTCGACGAGGATGCCGATCGGCCGCTTGAACTCGCGCTCGACCGCGCGGATCGCCTCGACCTTCTCGGGCAGCTTTTCGCGCGGCAGGTGGCTCATGTTCAGGCGGAACACGTCGACGCCGGCCCGGAAGAGCTTCGCGATCATCTCCGGGGTGTCGGAGGCCGGCCCGAGGGTGGCGACGATCTTCGTGCGGCGTGAGCGTTTCATCGGGCCTCCTGGGGGCACATCGCCGCCGTCGCGTGCCCCTTGCGCGTGCCCCTTGGCGGAGCATCATGAAGTCGTGACGACGGGCATGGGGCCAGAAGCACCGGTCGTGCTGCCCCGTCAAGGCGGGGAGGGACGGCTCAGGGCTGCGGCGCGGCCGGCTGGTTCGGATCGGAGAGCTGGATCGTCCAGCTCTTCTGCTCGCCGGTGTCGACCTCGAAGAAGCCGTTGCGGTCGTAGCCGCGGGCGAGGCAGTCCTCGACGCCGCGGATCGTGAACTCGCTGTCCCGGGTGCACATCAGCGAGCGCCCGCTCCACTCGCCGCCGCGCGTGTAGTCGACGGCGAAGACGTAGTAGAACCGGGCGGCGAGGGCGCCCTTCAGCAGGGTCTCGCACGCCTTCGGCGTCAGGTCCCACCAGCCCTCCGTCACCCAGCCCTGCGGGTCGCGGTAGCCCAGCGCGATGCCGACCTTGCTCGGGGTGAGGTTGCACAGGCGCAGGTCCGCGCGGGCCGGCGAGGCACCGAGCATCGCGACGCCCAGGACCGCGCCGGCAAGGACCGCGCCGGCAAGGAGAAGACGCAACGAAAACCCTCCAAAAGATCAGCCGACGAGGATGATGCGGCAATCGTTGACGTTGGTCTTGGTCGGACCGGGCTGAACCAGGTCGCCGATCTCGGCAAAGAAACGGGTGGAATCGTTGTCGGCCAGCATCGCGGCCGGATCGAGGCCCGCGGCGCGGGCGCGCGCCAGCGTCGTCGCATCGACGAGGCCGCCGGCCGGGTCCGTCGCCTCGCCGCGGCCGCCGTCGGTGCCGTCGGTGTCGGCGGCGATGCCGGCGATGCCGGTCTCGCCGTCGAGGGCGATGGCGAGCGCCAGCGCGTATTCCTGGTTCGGACCGCCATGGCCCTCGCCGCGGATCGTCACGGTGAGCTCGCCGCCGGAGATCAGCGCCACCTTGCGGCCGGACGCCTTGATCTCGCGGGCGATGCGGGCGTGCTCGGCCGCGACCTCGCGGGCCTCGCCCTCGAGGTCGGCGCCGAGCATCACCGGCTCGTAGCCGGCGGCCTTGGCGGCGGCGGCCGCCGCCTCCAGCGCGTCGATCGGCCGGGCGACGATGCGGTATTCGGCCCGGGCGAAGGCCGGGTCGCCGGCCTTCGGGGTCTCGTTCAGGGGATCGTTCAGGAGCCGAATCCCGGTCTCGGGCAGGGGGATGCCGCGGCGCTCGCAGATGGCGCGGGACTCGGCCAGCGTCGAGGGGTCGGGCACGGTCGGCCCCGAGGCGATCACCGCGGGGTCGTCGAACGGCACGTCGGAGATCGCCAGCGTCAGGATCGAGCGCGCGTTGCGCGCGGCCACCGCGAGGCGGCCGCCCTTGATCCGCGAGAGGTGCTTGCGCACGGTGTTGATCTCGCCGATCGGCGCGCCGGAGCGCAGCATCGCGCGGGTGATCGCCTGCTTCTCGGCGAGCGTCAGGTCGCCGGCCGGCGCGATCCAGTTGGCCGAGCCGCCGCCCGAGAGCAGCACCAGGACCTCGTCGTCCGGGCCGGCGGCGGTGGCGAGCGCCAGCGCCTCCCTGGTCGCGGCGATGCCGGCCTCGTCCGGCACGGGATGACCGGCCTCGACCATGCGGATGCCGGGCGCGTCCTGCCCGTAGCCGTGGCGGGCGACGGCCAGCCCGACGATGCGGTCGTCGCCGAGCCCGTGCTGCTCGCGGTAGAACCGGCTCGCCACCGCGGCCATGCTGCCCCCGGCCTTGCCGGCGCCGAGGATGATCAGCCGGCCGGGCGTCGGCGGCGGCAGGTGGGCGGGCAGGCAGGTGTCGGGGTGGGCGGCCTTGATCGCCGCGGCCAGGAAGCCGTCGAGCAGGGTCCGCAGGGCGCGCGTGGCGGGGTCGATCTCAGGCGTCATCGGTCGGGTTCTCGCGCGTCGTTTCCTCGTTCGTGCGGTCCTCGCCTTCTCGACCCGCGGGGGCGGGCAGGGGCGACGGGCTTTTTGGGCGACGGGCCTGTTTCTTGCCGTGCCTGTTTCTTGCCGTGAACGCACGATCCTTGATACGTGCTCTGCCCGAGGCTCGCTGCGACGGCAAGGCCTCGCAGCCTCCGCGAACCGAACCGGACCCGTGCCCCTGTCCCACAGCCTCGAGACACACCCGCCCCATCCCGTCGAGACGATCCCCGGCGACCCCGCCTGCGGCCTGGTCCTGGTCTGCGACCACGCCTCGAACCACGTGCCCGACGACATCGCGCTCGGGGTGCCGGAGGGCGAGTTCCGCCGCCACATCGCCTACGACATCGGCGCGGCGGGCGTGACGCGGCGGCTCGCGGCGCTGCTCGGCGCCCCGGCGATCCTCACGAACTTTTCGCGGCTGATCATCGACCCGAATCGCGGGCGCGCCGACCCGACGCTGGTGATGCGCCTGTCGGACGGGGCGGTGGTGCCGGGCAACGCCCGGATCGACGAGGCCGGCAAGCAGGCGCGGATCGCCCGCTTCTACGATCCGTTCGACCGGGCGATCGACGCCGCCGTGGCGGCGGCGCAGGAGGCCGCCGGGCCGCCGACGATCCTGACGATGCACAGCTTCACCCCGTTCTGGCGCGGCGTCGCCCGGCCCTGGGAGGTCGGCATCCTCTACGACCGGGACGAGCGCCTGAGCGCCCCGCTGATCGCCGGCCTGCGCGCAGACCCGGCCGGCCTGACGGTGGGCGACAACGAGCCCTACGGCGGCGGCCTGCCGGGCGACACCATCGACCGCCACGCCACCGCGCGGGGGCTGGCCAACGCGCTGGTCGAGATCCGCCAGGACCTCATCGCCGAGGAAGCCGGGCAGGAGGCGTGGGCCCGGCGCTTCGCCGGGCTTCTGCGGCCCTTGATGACGCCGTGCGCTTGACTCGCGCGCCGCCCGCCCCGACCTCGGGCGGAGTTGCGAGAGACAGCGCGCGAGAGACCGATGACCGAGATCGATCCGAAGACCCAGACCGAGTTGGAGGCGGCGGTCTACCGGCGCCTGGTGGCGCATCTCCAGGCGCGCACCGACGTCCAGAACATCGACATGATGAACCTCGCCGGCTTCTGCAGGAACTGCCTGTCGAACTGGATGAAGGACGCTGCCGACGCCGAAGGGCTCGGCCTGACCAAGGACGAGGCCCGCGAGCGCGTCTACGGCATGCCGTTCCCCGAGTGGAAGGCGAAGTACCAGACCGAGGCCAACCCCGAGCAGCAGGCCGCCTTCGCCAAGGCTGCGGCGGAGCCGCACTGACCGTGCCGCGACGGGGCGGCGCGGGCGGTCCCGGCTAAGCTCCCGGTAAGTTTACTCCCCTACGAACCGGGCAGGACAGGAGAGAACCATGAACGCGCATGCCATGCCGACCCCCGGCGACGTGTCATCATCCGAGGGCGTGGCCGCCGACGAGCTGCGGGCGTTCATCGAGCGCATCGAGCGCCTCGAAGAGGAGAAGAGCGGCATCGCCGGCGACATCAAGGAAGTGATGGCCGAGCTGAAGGGCCGCGGCTTCGACGTGAAGGCGGTCCGCACCATCCTGCGCATGCGCAAGAAGGACCACAGCGAGCGCCAGGAGGAGGAGGCGATCCTCGAGCTCTACATGCAGGCGCTCGGCATGGTCTGAGGGCCGATCCGACATCGATCGAGCCTGACCGGCGGTCACCGACGTTCCACTCGGTCCCACCCACCCTCATCCTGAGGTGCCGCCTCAGCGGCCTCGAAGGAGCCCTCCAGCGGTCGCGCGATCCCTGGAGGGCTCCTTCGAGGCTTCCGCTTCGCGAAAGCGCCTCAGGATGAGGTGTGGGGGTGGGATTCGAGGGCTTGCGACGCGGCTCTCAGCCGACCTGGGCCAGGGCCTGCTCGATGTCCGCGACCAGGTCCTCGACGTTTTCCAGGCCGATCGACAGGCGGACGGTGTCGGGGCCGACGCAGGCCGCCTCCTTCTCGTCCTTCGGCAGCTGGCGGTGGGTCGTCGTGGCGGGATGGATCGCCAGCGACTTGATCTCGCCGATGTTCACCAGGTGCGAGATCAGCTCCAGGCTGGTGATGAACTTGAGCGCCGCGGGCTCGCCGCCCTTCAGGGCGAAGGTGAAGATCGAACCCGGCCCCTGCGGCACGTAGCGCCGCGCCAGCGCCTCACCGGGTTGCCCGGGCAGGCCGGGATAGCTGACCCAGGCCACCGCCGGATGATCCTTGAGGTAGGCGGCGACCGTGCGCGCGTTGGCGCAGTGGCGCGCCATCCGGAGCGGCAGGGTCTCGATGCCGGTGAGCGTCAGGAAGGCGTTCATCGGCGAGAGGCCGGGGCCGAGGTCGCGCAGGCCGAACAGGCGGCAGGCGACGGCGAAGGGGTTGTCGGGGAAGCGCTCGGTGATGACGAGGCCGTCGTAGTCGGGCCATTCCCCGGTGATCAGGTTGTAGTGGTCGGTCTTCGCCCAGTCGAACCGGCCGGCGTCGCAGATCACTCCGCCGATGGTCTGGCCGGAGCCGCCGAGGAACTTCGAGGTCGAGTGCACGACGATGTCGGCGCCGTGCTCGATCGGCCGGATCAGGGCCGGCGAGGCCAGCGTGTTGTCGACGACGAGCGGCAGCCCGTGGCGCCGGGCCACCGCCGCGATGCCTTCGACGTCCATCACCGTGGCGCACGGGTTGACGATCGATTCGCAGATGATCGCCCGTGTCTCCGGCGTGATCGCCGCCTCGAAGTCGGCCGGCGTCAGACCCTTGGCGAAGAGCGGCTTGAGGTCGTAGCGCCCGTCGAGCCGGCGCATCAGCCCGAGCGAGCCGCCGAACAGCCGCGGCGAGGCGACGTAGGCGTCGCCGCTCTTCATCAGGGTCAGCATCACGAGGAGCAGCGCCGACTGCCCCGAGGACACGGCGACGGCGGCCTTGGCGCCTTCGAGCGCGGCCACGCGCCGCTCCAGGGCGGCGACGGTGGGGTTCGAGCCGCGCGAGTACGAGAACCCGGTGCGGCGCATGTTGAAGATGTCGGCGGCCTGCTCGGTGGAATCGAACACGAAGCCGTTGGTGAAGTAGATCGGCTGCGCCCGCGCGCCGGTGGCCGGGTCGGGGCTCGCGCCGGCATGGATCGCCTGCGTGGCGAAGCGGGGGGTCTTCGGCGTGTCTGTCATCGGGCTCGGTCCTCGGACCCACGCCCTATCACGGCCGACCGGGGGCAGGGCAACCGCGCTGCGACCGGCGGAAGGCGATCGTTCGAAGCCGCGTCCGGCGGCTTCAGGGCGCGAAGAGCGCCCCGCGGAGCGAAAGCCTCGAGCCCGCGGAGGCGGGCGCCGGCGATTGAGGCCGAAGACGAACAGGGCAGGCGCTTTCGAGCGCTTGCCCTGGGCTCGGTGGAAGACCCTAGGCGGCGCGGTGGATGAAGGAGCGCAGGGTCCGGACCAGGGTGTTGGGCTCGTAGGGTTTCGGGATGAAGCGGGCGCCGTCGGGCATGTCGTAGGGGCCGGGCGTCCCCATGCCGGACACGACGAGGACCGGGATCGTCGGCCAGCGGTCGGCCACGAGGCGGGCGAGGGCGAAGCCGTCCATCGAGCCCTGCGGCATGTCGACGTCGGTCATCAGGACCTGCACGTCGTGCCGGTTCTCCAGGACCTTGAGGGCCTTGTCCGCGTGGCTCGCTTCGAGAACCGTGAAACCCGCGTCGGCGAGGGTGTCGGCGGCTTCCATCAGAAGAAGGCCGTCGTCTTCTACCAGGAGAACGACGGGTTGATCTGTCGGGCTGTCGGTCATCAGGCCTGCGGAGACTGTCTTTGAAAACCAGCCCCGGGGCCTATTCCCCGGTGTCCGCCCCGTCAAGGCGCGGCCTCATGCGGCCCGCGGCCCCCACAGGATCAGCCCCGCGCCGGCGAGGCACATCCCCGCGCCGACGCAATCCCACCGGTCCGGGACGCGGCCCTCCACCAGCCAGAGCCAGGCGAGGGAGAGCGCGACGTAGACCCCGCCATAGGCGGCGTAGGCGCGCCCGGCCCCCTCCGCCTCGACGCGGGTGAGGAGCAGCGCGAACAGGCCGAGCGCCACGGCGCCGGGAATCAGCCAGAGCGGCGATCGGTCGAGCCGGAGCCAGGCCCAGGCGGCAAAGCAGCCGGCGATCTCGCAGAGGCCGGCCGCGACGTAGAGGAGGAGCGTGGACACGCGCGCTCACTCGCACGCGCGACGAAAAGCACCAAGCGGGCCGGCGACTTTTGGGGGCGGAAAGACCGCTCCGGCGCCCCAGCTCGCGGTCAGGCGGCGACGACCGAGGCGAGCGGCGCCTCCAGGGTCAGCACCGCACCGGTCGGCGGGAAGCCGAGGGAGACCGCGCCGCCGAAATCGTGGCTCAGGCTCCGGGCGATCAGGCGCGTGCCGAACCCGGAGCGCGTCGGCGGCGCGACGGGCGGTCCGCCGATCTCCTCCCAGCGGAAGCGCAGGCGCGCCTCCGGCTCCGGTCCGGCGACCTCCCACGAGATCGCCACCTGGCCGGCGGCGGTGGAGAGCGCGCCGTACTTGGCGGCGTTGGTCGCGAGCTCGTGCAGCATCAGCGCCAGCGTCAGGCCGTGGCCGGCATCGAGGGTCACGTCGGGGCCGCTCACTGCGAAGCGCCCGGGCGCCCCGTCGCCGTGCAGGGCCACCGCGCCCGCGACGAGGCCCGACAGCGAGGCGCTCGACCACGCCCCCTGCACCAGCACGTCGTGCGCGTGGGCGAGGGCCACGAGGCGGGCGTCGAGGGCCTGCCCCGCCTGCTCCAGCGAGACGGCGTTGCGCAGGGTCTGCGCCGCCACCGCCTGGACCAGGGCGAGGGTGTTCTTCACCCGATGCGCGAGTTCCTGCATGTGCAGGGTCTGGCGCGCCTCGTTCCGCTTCAGGTCGGTGATGTCGCGCGACACCGCCAGGATGCGTTCGGGACGGCCGTCGGCGCCGGCGACCGGCGTCACCGCCACGTCCCACCAGCTCGGCGCGTCGGCGCCCGTCATCGCCTGGACCCGGCACGGCCGACCGGCGCGCGCCGCATCGAGGGCGTTTCGGATTCCGGCGCGGCTCTCGGGGAGGGACCAGGCGTCGATCCAGGGGCGGCCGACGCATTCGGCGGTCGACGCCCCCAGGAGCGCGGACCCGTTCTCGCTCACGCGGAGCAGGCGCCCGTCGCGGTCGAGCACCATGACGACGTCGGTGGTGGTCCAGAGGACGTGCCGGTCGAGGGGGTCGGCAGGGCGCGGATTGGCGTCGGACCCGTCCGCATCGACGCGGCGCTCGGGCACGACGATGGGCTCTTGAAGACCGAAGTCGATGCGCTCTTGGAGCGTAGCGTCCGTGGCGTCCACGCCGCCCTGCCGGGTCGCCGCGCCCGAGCGCCGGTTCTCCGCATCGAGGGCGGAGAGGCGCCGGTCGCCGACCACGGCCTGGAACGCCGAGACATCGTAGCCCGCGTCCATCGCATTCGCTCCCCCGATGCCCGTCGCGCGGCGCCGGCGGGCGCGTCCGCGCGGCGTGCGAGGGTGGATCGGCCCAGGGAACGTGAAGGCTTGGGCGACGAGGTGTCGAGATCGGAGCGCCGCCGGCGGATGCTCCCACTTCTGGCCGCGCCCCACCCGCATCCTCACGAATCGGTGGGCTGCGTTAAGCTAGCATACCGCTCCCGCCTCGCAAGATGGGGTTGTACTGCCGTCGGCTCGGCCAAGACGGAGACTGGTCGAGGCCCGGACGTTACAGGCCTCGGCACTTACGTGCCTCGCATCGTCCGGCCGTCACTTCTTCCGGCCGAGCAGGACCAGCCAGCCGACGCCGAGGGTGAAGACGATCAGGCCGATCGTCACGAAGACCGGCGTCCCGAGGTCGATCAGGCGCGGGGCGAGCTGGGTGGCGAAGGCGGCCACGACCAGCGCCACCGCGACGCGGGCGGCCGCCCGCTCGATGCCGCGGGTGACCTTGTCGAGGCCTTTCACCTCGATCTCCACGGTGACGCGCCCCTGCTTGAGCCGCACCAGCATCAGGTGGATCAGGGTCGGCAGCTCGGAGGCCGCGCCGTAGAGGCCGACGCCGAGCGCCTCGGCCTTGGTCTTGAGGCCGCCGAGGGAGAACTGCGACTTCATGCTCGCGCGCACGGTCGGGCCGGCGGCGGCGAACAGGTCGAAGTCCGGGTCGAGGTGGCGCATCACGCCGTCGGCGGTGACGAGACCCTTGAACAGGATCGCGAGGTCGGTCGGCATCGCGAGGTCGTTCTCGCGCGCCATGGTCATGAAGTCGGTGAGCACGAGGCCGAGGTTGAGCGGAATCGAGGAATGGCTTTCGACGAAGGACTGCGCCGAGCCTTCGAGCCGGGTCAGGTCCGGACTGCTCGAGCCCGTCCAGTCGAGCAGCACCGCCATCAGCCCGTCGGCGTCCTGTTTGAGCATCGCGCCGATCAGCACGAGGAGCTGGTTGCGCCGCTTCTGCGACAGGCGGCCGATGATGCCGAAATCGATGAAGCCGATGCGGTTGCCCGACATCGCCAGCATGTTGCCCGGGTGCGGGTCTGCGTGGAACACGCCCTCGATCAGCGCCATCTTCAGGAACGCGTCGGTGCCCTTCTGGGCGAGCAGCTTCTTGTCGACGCCGGCGGCGGCGAGCCGCGCCTCGTCGTTCGGGGGGATGCCGTGGATGAACTCCTGCACCAGCACCCGCTCGGAGCACCATTCCCAGTGGATCTTCGGGAAGACGATGTCGTCGCGGTCGGAGAACAGCGAGGCGAGCAACTCGCAGTTGCGCGCCTCGTTCAAGAGGTCGAGCTCGCCGTTCAGGCCGGCGGCGAGGTGGCGCATCTGCTCGCCCGGTTGGTAGCGGGCCATGTCCGGCCACTCGGTCTCGACGATGCGGGCGCCGTGCGCCATCAGGCGCAGGTCCGCGTCGATGATCTTGCGCAGGCCCGGGCGCAGCACCTTGACGATGACGTCCTCGCCCGAATGCAGCTTGGCCCGGTAGACCTGGGCGATCGAGGCCGAGGCGATCGCGTCGGTGTCGAACTCGGCGAAGATCTCCTGCGGCGGCGCCCCGAGGTCGGCCTCGAGCTGCGGGCGGATCGTCTCCCACGAGACCGGCGAGACTTGGCTGTGGAGCTTGGCCAGCTCCTCGGTCCACATCGGCGAGAGCAGGTCGGGGCGGCTCGCGAGCACCTGCCCGAACTTGATGAAGGTCGGCCCCAAAGCCTCGATCGCCCGGCGCAGGCGCTCGGGCTCGGACAGGCGGGTGACGTCGATCTTCGGCTTGCGGCGCGGAAGGATCGGGATGTAGCGCAGCCCGAGCCGGTCCACGACCTTGTTGACGCCGAAGCCGATCAGGATCGAGGCGATCTCCGACAGCCGCTGACGGTCGCGCGCAGCAACGAAGGCGGTTTTCAGCATAAGGGCGGGTCGATCCGTGCGAAGGCGGGAAGCCGCCGGGACAGCACGAGCATCGGGTCTTTTTTAGGGTCGGCTCCGCTTTAAGGTCGGTCCCGCCGCGATGCGATCGGGCGCGGTCCCGTTAGCTTGCCTGTCAGCGCGGCCGGAAGGCGATCAGGGTCATGTCGTCGCGCCGGACCTCCGGCCCGCGATAGGCCGCCAGCTCGGCCTCCAGGGCCGCGACCTGCTGCGCCAGGGGGAGGGCGGCGTGGGCGGCGAGCCGCCCGGTCACCGCCTTCTGGCCGATCAGGCGGGCGGGGCGCGCGGGATCGGGCCGCCCCATCTGGTCGGTGATGCCGTCGGTCATCAGGTAGAAGGTCGCGCCCGCGACCGGCACGGAGACGTCGCGCTCCGGCAGCACCTCGCGCCCGGTGCGGGGATAGCCGAGGCCGCGCTTCTCCCCGCGGATGCGCTCGGCGACGCCGTCGCGGATCACGGTGAGCGACAGGCCGGCGCCCGCGAACAGGAGGGTGCGCGCATCCCGGTCCCAGACGCAGATGCCGCAATCGAGGCCGTCGTCCGACTCCGAGCCGCGGCCGTCCTGGCGCAGCTGCGCCCGCACCATCGTGTCGAGGCCGGCCAGGATCGCGGCAGGCGAGCGCAGGCCGCGCTCGTGCAGCAGGCGGTCGAGAGCGGTGGCCACGATCAGCGTGAGGAAGGCGCCGGGCACGCCGTGGCCGGTGCAGTCGGCGACCACGACGAAGCTCAACCCGTCGACCTCCTCGAGCCAGAAGTAGTCGCCGCCGACGAGGTGGAGCGGCTCCCACAGGACCGCGACCTCGATGCCGGCCCGGTCGAGGGCGGCGTGGTCGGGCAGGACCGAGGACTGGATGCGGCGGGCGTAGCCGATGCTCTCGATCACGAGGCGGTTGGCCTGCTCGAGCTTGCCGTGGGCGGCTGCGAGGTCCCGCAGCAGCTGCTTGGCCTCGTCGCCGGACCGCAGGCCCTCCACCATGTTGTTGAAAGCCTGGGTGATCACGTCGATCTCGTTGCGCGGGCGGAATTCGCCGTCCATCGCGACGGTGGCCCAGCGCTTGTGCTCGACCTCGCGCATGGCGACGAGCAGGCGCTTCAGGCGGGCGATCACGTGCCGCCGCACCGTCCTGTGCAGCGTCGCCACGAAGGTCAGCATCAGCAGCAGGCTGATCGCCAGCGAAAGCATCGCCTGCTTCTCGGCGCTGGCGCGGAGGGCCGCGGTGGAGAGCACGACCGTGAGGCTGCCCTCCGCCCGGGTGCCGCCCGCGGGCACGAGGTCGGCGGAGACGTGCGCCAGCTCCCACGGGCGCGTGCGCGGCATCTGCCCGGCCGCGACCACGGTCCGGCCCGACGCGTCGTGCAGGGCGGCGTAGCGGAAGGCGGGGTCGCGGGTCAGTGCGTCGAGGGCGGCGCGGGATCGGGCGGGATCGCGGTTCCAGCCGGGCTGCGCGATGCTGGCGGCGACCAGCGTCGCCATCACCTCGGCGCGCTCGGTGTAGAGCCGATACTGGTCGTTGTAGTTCACCCAGGCGATGGCCGCCTGGGTCAGGAGCACCACCACGGCGATCACCGGGTAGATGCGCAGGAACAGGGTGTAGGCGACGCTGTCGAGGTTGCGCCCGCGGGCGGCGCCGCGCAGGGCGCCCGGCCGCATGATGTCGGCGACGCCCTCTTCCGCGGCCACGTCCGCGAAGCCGAGGTTGGCGGCGAGGTCGTCGCGGCTGAGCGGCCCCAACCCGCGCAGGGACCGGCGCCGAAGCGGGACGGCGGGGCTGGCGCTGTCGCTCATCGTGACTCTCCGCGCCCCGTCCCGTCCTCGGCCTCCGTGCCGCGGACGCAGTCGCGCCCGGCCGCCTTGGCGGCGTAGAGCGCCGCATCCGCGCGCATCAGCGCCGTCTGCAGCGACTCGTCCGGCCGGCCGGCGGCGAGCCCGACGCTGACCGACACAGGGATCGCCCCCTGCTCGACCGAGACCGTCAGGGCGGCCACGGCGCGGCGCAGGCGTTCGGCGACCTCGCGCGCGAACGCCTCGCCGGTGTCGACCATCACGACGGCGAACTCCTCGCCGCCCATGCGCCCGAAAAGGTCGATCCCGCGCAGGTTCGCGCGGCAGGCCTCGGCGAAGGCGACGAGGGCGGCGTCGCCCCCCGCATGTCCGTAGCGGTCGTTGATGGCCTTGAAGCGGTCGAGGTCGAGCATCAGCACGCAGGCGGTGCCGCCGGAATCCTGGCTCCCCCGCCACGCGCGCTCGCCGAGGGTGAGGAAGCAGCGGCGGGTCATCGCGCCGGTGAGGGCGTCGGTGTCGGCCAGCCGCCGCAGCTCGGATTCGAGGCGCCGGCGATGGTCGATCTCGCTCGACAGGGCTTCGTTGAGGCTCTGGAGGTCGCGCTGCTGCTCCGCCAGGCGGGCGTTGGCCTGCTGCAGGTCGCGCTGCATCCGGTCGCTGAGCCGGACGAGGCGGCGCTGCTCGCGGGTGCCGCGGCGATAGGCGCCGGCGAGCTCCTTCACGCCGCTGGCCATCTCGGCCAGGCGGGTCTGCATCGCGTCCGCCCGCGCGATCACCGCCTCCTCGTTGTCGAAGAGGCTGAACGCGTCCTCGGCCGGGACCGGGGCCGCCGCGAAGGCGCTGCGCGCGCCGGTCATGCGACGACGTCCTTCACCATTTCGAAGCGGGCGTGGTCGAAGTCGGCGGCGAAGTCCTCGCCGGCCTCCTCGATCGTGTCGTCGCCCTCGGCGAAGTGCCAGCGGATCGTGACCGGACGCCCTTCGGCGGCCGCGTCTTCCAGGGGCATGAACAGGTTCATCAAGGCCTTCGCGCTCGACGAATTGAAGTAGGCGAGCGAGAGGTCGAAGCTGATCGGCTCCAAGCTCGGCGTCTCGAGGTAGCCGCGCAGGGATTGCAGCAGCGGGCCGAAGAACGCGGCCGCGTCCTCGGGGTAGGACTCGCCGCGCATGGCGAGGCGGCCGCCGTCGAAGTCGAAGTCGACCTCCGGCGAGCGGTCCGTCGGCGGGATCTGTATGCGGGTCATGGCGCCGGCGTCCTCAGATGTACGCCTTGAGGCAGAACAGGCTTCGGTCATCGCCGATCTCCTGGAAATCGTACTCGACGGGCGCGCTCGATCGCCGGGCGATCTCGATCAGGCCGATGCTGCCGCCCAGGCTGCCCTCGTCGGGGGCCTGGCGGAGCTTGTCGCGGTAGAAGCGCTTCAGCTCGTCGGCCGAAAGCCCGACGATGTGGTCCAGGCGCTCGCGCAGGCGCGGCACGTCGCCCCGGGCGACCTCGTTGCCGCAGACGACGAAGAAGCGCCCGCCCTCCGAGCCGACCACGATGATGCCGCCGCTGACGCGGGGCTGCTCGGCCTCGGTCGCCGACGCGACCCGGTCGGCGGAGTAGCGGATCACGTTCTGCGCCTGCTCGACGAAGATCGAGAACACGCGCTTGGCCACCGAGGCGTCGGTCTCCTCCTGGCGCATGCGCAGCTTCAGCACCTCGCCCAGCGAGAACAACACGTTCTCCGACAGGTCGCCCCCGAAGGAGAGGATCACGCCGTTGCGCTTGGCGGCGTCGTGGAACGCCATGAAATCCTGCGCGAGCAAAGCATCCTCCCGGTCGAAGGCGGACCGCGCACGACGAGCCAACGATCCGCCGTCGAAACCCTTGGGCAGAAATCGTGAATAGCCAGTTAAAGTATTCATTATGCGACTATGGCAACAATCGCTCGTTGTAGATATTGCGCCGCCTGAAGCCTGACGCTATCGGCTGATGCATAGCAAGCCTTTGCGTAGATGCTCGATCACTGTGCATCTATTGCCTCTTGTGAAGGCATCATGCCGTCCAAACCGGAGGCGCCTTGCTCAGCCCGGAGGCGCCTTGCTCAGCCCGGAGGCAGGCAGGTCGTGGGCACGGGCGCGGCGAGACCTTGCCCCCTCGCGCCGCGCGGGCGTACACGGCGGTGACGGGCCCGCGGGCCTAGGAGGCAACACGATGAGCGACCGGCTGCCCGGCTTCAACACCCTGGCGATCCACGCTGGCGCGAGCCCCGACGCGGCCACGGGCGCGCGGGCGACGCCGATCTACCAGACCACGAGCTTCGTGTTCGACGACGTCGACCACGCCGCCTCGCTGTTCGGGCTCCAGGCCTTCGGCAACATCTACTCGCGCATCACCAACCCGACGAACGCCGTGCTGGAGGAGCGCATCGCGGCGCTGGAAGGCGGCACCGCGGCGGTCGCCGTGTCCTCGGGCCACGCGGCCGAGTTCCTGACCATGCACGCGCTGATGCAGCCGGGCGACGAATTCATTGCGGCCAACAAGCTCTACGGCGGCTCGATCAACCAGTTCAACCACAGCTATAAGAACTTTGGCTGGAGCGTGGTCTGGGCCGACACCGACGACCCGTCCTCGTTCGAGCGCGCGATCACGCCGCGCACCAAGGCGATCTTCTGCGAGTCCATCGCCAACCCGGGCGGCGTCATCACCGACATCGCTGCTCTGTCGGAGATCGCCAAGCGGCACAACATCCCGCTCATCGTCGACAACACCATGGCGACGCCGTACCTGATCCGCCCGTTCGAGCACGGCGCCGACATCGTCGTGCACTCGGCGACGAAGTTCCTGGGCGGCCACGGCAACTCGATCGGCGGCCTCGTGGTCGACGGCGGCAGCTTCCCGTGGGCTGGCGACGCGCGCTACCCGATGATGAGCGAGCCGCGGCCGGAATATGCCGGCATGGTGCTGGCCGAGACCTTCGGCAACTTCGGCTTCGCCATCGCCATCCGGGTGCTCGGCCTGCGCGACCTCGGCCCGGCGCTGTCGCCGTTCAACGCCTTCCTGATCCTCAACGGCATCGAGACCCTGCCGCTCAGAATGCAGCGCCATTGCGACAACGCGCTGGCCGTGGCCACGCACCTGGCGAGCCACCCGGCGGTGTCGTGGGTGAGCTATCCGGGGCTCGAGGCCGACCGCTACCATGAGCTCGCCAAGCGCTACACGCCGCACGGCTTCGGCTCGGTCTTCACCATCGGCCTGAAGGGCGGCTACGACGCGGGCGTCAAGCTCGTGGGCGGCCTGCAACTGTTCTCCCACGTGGCCAACATCGGCGACACGCGTTCGCTGGTGATCCACCCGGCCTCGACCACGCACCGCCAGCTCACCGACGCGCAGAAGACCGCGGCCGGCGCCGGGCCGGAGGTGGTCCGCCTCTCGATCGGCCTCGAAGACCCGGCCGACCTGATCGACGACCTCGACGGCGCGCTCACCGCGTAGCCGTCCTTTAGGCGGGCACGCGGCCCGCGAAAAAACGCCGTTCGAAGGACCGCCGGCCCGCCCCGCCTCCGTGCGGGGCGGCGCCGATTCGTGCCTGCCGCCCGGGGACCCGAGCGGGAGAGGGTGCGGCGGCGATCGGGCCTTATCCAGGAACAAGGTCGGCGCTGGTCGGTAGCACCAGGGCGTCCCGGCTCTCCGGCGATAAGGATCCCCACCCATGTTCATGCGCATCGACAAGCTGCAGGCCGAGCTCCCGCAGCCGAAGCGACCCGATCCGAACGCCGCGGCAGCCCTGCAGGAACTGCTCGGCGGCAAGTACGGCGAGATGTCGACGCTGGGGAACTACATGTTCCAGAGCTTCAACTTCCGCAACAAGAGCAAGCTGCGACCGTTCTATAGCCTGGTGTCGAGCATCTTCGCCGAGGAACTCGGCCACGTCGAGCTGGTCTCGACCGGCGTGTCGATGCTGAACAACGGCCCCGGCGACGACACCGAGAACGTCGACATCTCCAAGGCGCCGTTCCACGACATGCAGGACATCCGGCTCGCCGGCAGCTTCCTGTCGAACGGCGGCGGCGCGATGCCGATGAACGCGAACGCCGCGTCGTGGAACATGGACATGGTCACGACGACCGGGAACCTGATCATCGACCTGCTGCACAACTTCCACCTGGAATGCGGCGCCCGCATCCACAAGTTGCGCGTCTACGAGACCCTGAAGGACCCGACCGGCCGCGAGGTCTGCGGCTACCTGCTGGTGCGCGGCTCGGTCCACGCCCACGCCTACGCGCTGGCGCTGAAGAAGATCACCGGCGTCGAGATCGAGAAGATGCTGCCGACGCCGAACATCGACCTCAGCCGCGTGCCGGAGTGCCAGAAGTACCTGCAGGAGGGCAGCCACCGCCGGCTCTACACCTTCAGCCCGAAGGACTACGCGGAAGCCGCCGGCGTCTGGTCGAACGACGAGGTCGCGCTGCCGGGCGATCCGCCCGGCCAGCTCGAGATCGTCGACGGCCACCCCGAAGGCGGCAAGATCCCGGAGCTCGACGGCAATTATGGCGCCTTCGCCCCCGATTACGCCCCGGAGGAGATCTTCGAGATCGCGAGCAAGCTCTACAAGAAGAGCCGCTGATCCTCGCTTAAGACGACGAGGCCGGTGCTCCGAAGGGGGCGCCGGCCTTTTTCGTGGGCTCCGCCGGCGGTCCCGTCGGAGGGCGAGCGTTGGCATGGCGTGGCGGGGAGCGGAATGCCGGCACCTCCGCCGGGTCGCTGACTTCATCGTCGTCTACATCGCGTTCGAGGCGGCGGAAGTGGTCGCGGCAGCAGGATTACAGATCTTGACGTTGTTGCCCCTCGATCCCTGCATCCATCGGGTTTCGACACGCCGGATGCTGTGCAAACGCCGCGCGGTGCACTAACCGGGACGCATTCCGACCCTGTGCGAACGCGAACCCCCATGCTTCAGACCACGCCGCCCCCCCTCTCGGCCCGCCGGGTCCTCGCCGCGAGCTTCGTCGGCACGGCGATCGAGTTCTTCGATTTCTACATCTACGCCACCGCGACCGCGCTGGTGATCGGTCCGGTGTTCTTCCCGCCCGGCGAGCCCGGCGTGCAGCAGCTCAGCGCGTTCGCGACCTTCGCGATCGCCTTCCTGGCGCGACCGGTGGGCGCGGCGCTGTTCGGACATTTCGGCGACCGGGTCGGGCGCAAGGCGACGCTGGTGGCCTCGCTCCTGATCATGGGCGTCTCGACGGTGCTGATCGGCTGCCTGCCGACCTACGCCACCGCCGGCTGGTGGGCGCCGGCCCTGTTGTGCCTGCTGCGCTGCGGCCAGGGCATCGGCTTCGGCGGCGAGTGGGGCGGGGCGGCGCTGCTGGCGGTGGAGAACGCGCCGCCGGGAAAGCGCGCCTGGTACGGCATCTTCCCGCAGCTCGGCGCGCCGGTCGGCTTCATCCTGGCCAACCTCAGCTTCCTGGCGCTCAGCTTCGGCCTCAGCGCGGAAAGCTTCCAGGCCTGGGGCTGGCGGCTGCCGTTCCTCGCCTCGGCCGCGCTGGTCGGCGTCGGCCTCTACGTGCGGCTCAAGCTCAGCGAGACGCCGGCGTTCAAGGCGGCGCTGGCGCAGTCCAAGCCCGAGCGCGTGCCCTTCGCCGCGATGGTCACCGGCCACGGCCACGCCCTCGTCGTCGGCACCCTAGCGATGGTGGCGGTCTACGCGGTGTTCTACATCTCCACCGTCTTCGCCCTCGGCTACGGCACGGCGGCGCTCGGCTACACCCGGCCCGCCTTCCTGCTGTTCGAGTGCATCGCCGTCTGCTTCATGGCGCTCGGCATCGCGCTCTCTGGCGCCAACGCCGACCGCTTCGGGCGCCGGCCGGTGCTGATGGTCGGCATGGTGGTGGCGTTCAGCCTCGGCGGCCTGCTCGGGCCGATGCTCGGCTCCGGCTCGGGCGCGGTCGTGCTCGCCTTCCTCTGCCTGAGCCTGTTCACGATGGGCTGGATCTTCGGGCCGATGGGCGCCCTGCTGCCGGAGCTGTTCCCGACCCGCGTGCGCTACACCGGCGCCTCGGTGACCTACAACCTCGCCGGCATCGTCGGGGCGTCGGGCGCCCCCTACATCGCCCAGCGCCTGGTCGACTGGGGCGGGATCGCCTGGGTCGGCGCCTACCTCGCCGTGACGGCGATCATCAGCTTCCTCGCGGTGCTGATGATGCCGGAGACGCTGCGCAAGGGCGTGTAATTGAGGGATGGCCCTGCCTCGGCGGGGCCACCCCTAGGAGCGCGCCGCGCGTCAGTTCCGCTTGTCCAGCGGCCGGCCGAGCAGGCGCGCGAACTCGGCCTCGATCTCCTCCACCGAGAACGGGTTGGCGGCGGACTTACTCGGCGCGGACTTGCCCGGCGCGGACTTGGCCGGCGCAGGCTCAGCGGCCTTCGGCGGCGGCGCGGGCTCGGCCTTCGGCGGCACGCGCGGCTCGA
>NZ_VRUT01000210.1:0-6486 GCF_008039465.1 Methylobacterium sp. WL120
CGCCGCGCCGTCCGCCCCGGCCTCCGACAACCCGGCATAGGCCGGCACGAAGGCGGTGTTGAAGGCGCCCTCGCCGAAGATCGCGCGGAAATGGTTCGGCAGGCGGCGGCCAGACGCGCGCGGAGCTGCTCGCAGGCGAGCGCCAGGGTGTTGAGCAGGCTCGTGGTGGTCGAGGAGCCGCCCGAAATGCCGGCCGGCGGCAGCGCCGTGTCGCCGAGCCGTACCGTCACGGCCGCGATCGGCACGCCGAGCCCGTCGGCGGCGGCCATCGCCAGCAGCGTGGTGATGCCGTTGCCGATCTCGTGGTGGGCGGTCTCGACCGCGACCCGGCCGTCGGCGGCAAGCGCGACGCGCATGGTCGCGGCGGCCATCTTCACCGGCCGCACCGAGGTGGCGCAGCCGAGGCCGACCCGCCACGGACCGTCCGGGAGACGGTCGTCCCGCATCGCGCCGGGCCGCGGGTCGCGGCGCGCCCAGCCGAACGCGGCAGCCCCCGCATCGAAGCAGGCCATCAGCGGGCGCGACGAGAACGGCTTGCCCGAGACCGGGTCGGTCGGGGTGTCGTTGCGCCGCCGGAGCTCGATCGGATCGAGGCCGAGGGTCCAGGCCATCTCGTCGACCGCGCTTTCCAGGGCGAACAGGTAGGGCACCTCGGGGGGCGCCCGCATCGGGCCGGGCGTGTTGCGGTCGACCCGCACGGCGCGCTCGTCGGTGCGGATGTCGGGGCAGGCGTAGAGGCTCGCGGTCACGTCGGTGCCCTCCATCGCGAAGGCGTCGAAGCGCGAGGTCGTCATCGTCGCCTCGTGGACCAGGGCGGTGAGGCGGCCGCCGCGGTCGGCGCCGAGGCGGATGTCGTGGCGGGTCTCCGGGCGGTGGTTCGCGATGGTGAAGCCCTGCCTCCGGGTCGGCACCAGGGACACCGGGCGGCCGAGGTCGCGGGCGGCAAGCGCCACCAGGGCCGTGTGCTGCGACAGAGCGAGCTTCGAGCCGAAATGGCCGCCGATCGGCCCCGATACGACGCGGACGTCCTTTGGCGCGAGGCCGAGCTGCGCGGCGAGCCCGTGCTGCAGCGCGCCGACGTAGCGGGACGGCTCGTGCACGGTGAGCCGCCGGCCCTCCCAGAAACAGGCGGTGGTGAACAGCTCCATCGGGTTGTGGTGCTGCGTGGGCGTCTCGTAGCGGGCGGCGATCCGCACTTCTGCCCGCGCCAGGGCGGCGTCGGCGTCGCCGCGGCCCGGATCCGCGTGCTCGGGCTTCAGGTCGGCCAGCCGGACGGTCTCGGCGCCGGCCTCGTCGAAGGTGGCGGCGAACGGCGCCTCCGCGTACGCGACGCGGACGCGGGCGGCGGCCGCCGTCGCCGCCTCCTGCGTCTCGGCCACGACGAGGGCAACGATCTGGCCGGCATAGGCGACCTCATCGGAGCCGAGGGGAAGGTGCGCGCTGTTGGCGTAGCCGCCGGCCATCAGGTGCTTCACCGGCGCGATCCGGCCGGCGAGGTCGCGATGGGTGAAGACGCGCAGGCACCCGGGCGTCGCCATGGCCGCGGAGAGGTCGAAGCCGCGGATGCGCCCGCGCACGATCGTGCTGGTGACGAGCGCCGCGTGCGCGCACCCCTTCAGCGGGACGTCGGAGGAGAACCGCGCCCGGCCCGTCACCTTGGCCGGGCCGTCGACCCGCACCTGCGGCCGTCCGAGCAGGCTTTCCTCGGCACCGGTTTTGGCCGGGTCGGCGATCGGGTGGTCCATCGGCGCGCTCCACTTCGCTTCGGTCCGGGACCGGTCGAGGGGAGGTGTGCCTCGCCCTCCGCGCGGCAAGGTTTGGGAGCGGGCCCGCGGCGATCCGCGCTCAGGTCGCGGCGCGGCCTCGCGGGATCAGCTTCTGGATGAGGCTCCAGTACGAGACCGGAACGAGGCGCTCGATCAGCGCGACCAGCTTCGCGTCCGTGCCGACGAGCACCCGGCCCTGCCGGCGCTCCACCGCCGCCAGGATGATCGCGGCGGCCCGTTCCGGCGGCAGCTTGAGCAGGCTGTTGGCGGCGGCACGGCCCCGGGCGGCCTCATCCGGAGTCATGTGCGCGGGCAGGCGCGCGCTGTCGGCCACCGAGGTGGCGACGCCGCCCGGATGCACCACCGTGACGCCGACCGAGCTGCCGGCGAGCTCGTGGGCAAGCGCTTGCGAGAAGCCGCGCACTGCGAACTTGCTCGCCGCGTAGGCGGTCTGGCCCGGTGGCGCGATCAGCCCGTAGAGGCTCGACAGGTTGACGATCCGCGCCTCGGGCTGCGCGCGCAGCAGCGGCAGGAAGGCGCGGGTCATGCGGACCACGCCCCAGAAGTTGATCTCGAACAGCCATTCGAAGTCGGCTTCCGTCACGTCGTCGAAAGTGCCGCCGACCGCCACGCCGGCGTTGTTGACCAGCAGGTCGAGTCCGCCATGGGCCGCCTCAACCGCTGCCGGCAGCGCGGCTACGGCCTCGCGGTCTGCGACGTCCAGCGCGTGCCGGCTGATGCGGACGCGGTTCGTCGCGATCACCTGCTCGGTCTCCTCCAGCCCGGCGACGTTGCGGTCGGCCAGCGCCAGGTTGCAACCGCGGGCGGCGAGCCCCACTGCCAACGCCCGGCCGATGCCGCTCGCCGCCCCGGTGACGACGGCCGTGCGGTTCTCGAGGTTCCAGTTCGGCATGGGGGGCCTTTCCCTTCGTTTCGATGCCGTGGCGTCGGTGTCGTGATCGCCCGGTCATCCGCTTTGGCGCTTGCGATGTCGGAAAACCGAAGACGCACGGGTCCCCTCTCCCGGACGGGAGAGGGGGCCGGTCGGCGCCATCCCGCCCAAGTGAGAATCCTACGCCGCGCGCTTGGCCAGTTCGCTGCGCGAAAACCGCATCGTGCCGTCGTCGAGGCGGCCGAACTTCAGGGCTGCGGTGTCGAGGATGTAGTTCTGGTGCAGCTTCCACGGCTTGGTGTCGGCCTGCTTCGGCAGCAGGTGCGCGGCGCGGGTGACATAGCCGGAGGTGAGCGGCAGGGTCGGCGTCGCGTTGAGGCGAGCAACATCCGCCAGAGGTTCGCAGCGCGTGAACCCATTCGCGTCCATGTGCTTGATGAGCCGGCAAAGATAGCGCGCGGTGAGCTCGCTCTTCAGGGTCCACGAGGCGTTGGTGTAGCCGATCGTCACCGCGAAGTTCGGTACGCCGGACAGCATCATGCCCTTGTACAGGAACGTGTCTTCCGGCTCGACCGCACGGCCGTCGACGGTGAGCGTCATGCCGCCGAGCAGCTTCATCTGCAGGCCCGTGGCGGTGACGACGATGTCGGCCGGCAGCGTCTTGCCGGAGGCGAGCCGGAGCCCGTCCTCGGTGAAGCTCGCGATCGTGTCGGTCTCGACCGAGGCGGCGCCGGAGCGGATCGCCTTGAACAGGTCGCCGTCCGGCACGAGGCAGAGGCGCTGGTCCCAGGGCTTGTAGCTCGGGGTGAAATGCTTGCCGACATCGTAGTCGGGACCGAGCTGCGCGCGCACGCCGTCGAGGATGCGCTGGGTCATCGCCTGCGGCTTCCTGCGTGCGAACTGGTAGAAGACAATCCCCAGCGCCACGTTCTTGGCCCGCGTCAGCCGGTGGGCGAGGCCGGCCGGCAGCTTTTGGCGCAGCCAATCGGCGATCTTGTCCCGGCTCGGCAGGGCGACGACGTAGGTCGGCGATCGCTGCAGCATCGTGACGTGCCGCGCGGTCTCGGCCATCGCCGGCACCAGCGTCACCGCGGTCGCGCCCGAGCCGATCACCACCACGCGCTTGTCCGCCCAGGACAGGTCCTCGGGCCAGGCCTGCGGGTGCACCACCGGCCCCGCGAAGCGCTCGCGGCCGGGGAAGTCCGGGCTGTAGCCGTGATCGTACGCATAGTAGCCGGCGCACACCGACAGCATCCGGCAGGTGTAGCGCACCGGCTCGGCCGCCGCGCCGACCTCGGCGTCCAGCGTCCACAACGCGGCGGCCGAATCCCAGGCCGCCCGCACGACCCGGGTGCCGAAGCGGATGTGTCGGTCGATGCCCTCGGCCGTCGCGGTCTCGCGCACGTAGGCCAGGATCGAGGCGCCGTCGGCGATCGCCTTGTCGCTGCGCCAGGGGCGGAAGCTGAAGCCGAAGGTGTAGAGGTCGGAATCCGAGCGCAGCCCGGGATACCGGAACAGGTCCCAGGTGCCGCCGATCGCGTCGCGGGCCTCGAGGATCGCGTAGGTCTTCTGCGGGCACTCGGTCTGGAGGTAGTGCCCCATGACGATGCCCGAGAGGCCGGCACCCACCACCAGCACGTCGACATGCCGGGCCTCACGCCCGGCCGCCGCAGCAAAACCGATCTTGGCAGGCGCAGCCGCTTTGGTGGGCGCAGCATCGTCGGCGGCGTCGTTCATGGCGTCTCGGCTCCGGCGGTTTCTCTCTGTGCTTGTATTTAAGGTAAACACCTTATGGACGTCAACGGGCGGGCGCCGTAAAACGCCCTTGGTGCCGGTGACGGGGCCGAACGCGGCCGGGCCGCGCGGGACCGTGGGCGGGCCCACCGCCCGTGGCAGGCAGGTCGAATGAAGCGTCGCAGGTCGGATCAGGCAGCGCAGGAACCGGGAGACGCGGCTCGCCCCGTCACGCGCGCCAAGCCGCCGGCCGGTGAAACGGCCGAAGGCGCACCGAAGCGGACCGGCACGCGCGCGCGCGTCCTCGCGACGTGCCGCGACCTGTTCAACGAGCGCGGGCCTGCCGCGGTCACCACCGCCGAAATCGCCGCCGCAGTCGGCATCAACGAGGGCAACCTGTACTATCACTTCCAGCGCAAGGAGCAGATCCTGGAGGCGCTGTTCTCCGACTTCGAGCGCCGGCTGGAGGCGGTGGCCACCGCCCACGCCACGGCGGACGGTCGGGCGCGCTACGCCCCCTACCTCGCCGGCTGGTTCACGCTGATGTGGGAGTGGCGCTTCTTCTACCGCGACGGCGGCACGATCTTCCGGCTCGCCCCGTCCCTGCGGCCGCGGCTGAAGAGCCTGAGTGACGCCGGCCAGGACCACGTCCGGCAGGCGCTGGCAGGCATGAAGGCGGCGGGGCTGCTCAGCGCAGGCACCGCCGAGACCGAGCACCTGATCGTCAACGCCTGGATCGTCTCGACCTACTGGATCGACTACCTGCGTTCGCGCCGCGGCCTCGACGAGGTTCGGCGCGAGCACCTGGACTGGGGTGCGGCCCAGGTGGCGAGCCTGTTCCGGCCCTACCTGACCGAGGCCGGGCTCGCCGCGGCGGAGCTGGGCTGAGCGCGCATCGGCCGCGACGAAAGCCGCCCTCCCCCGGGGGGAGGGCGATGTCGCGACGCCTCAGGCGGTCGCCTCGGCGTACATCTTCTCCACGTGCTCCCAGTTCACGAGGTTCTCGAGGAACGCCTTGAGGTAGTCGGGGCGACGGTTGCGGTAGTCGATGTAGTAGGAGTGCTCCCACACGTCGCAGCCGAGGATCGGCTTGGCGCCGTGCACCAGCGGGTTCTCGCCGTTCGGGGTCTTCATGATCGCGAGCTTGCCGTCCTTGACCGCGAGCCACGCCCAGCCCGAGCCGAACTGGCCGATGCCTGCCTGGATGAAGTCCGCCTTGAACTTCTCCGCACCGCCGAGGTCCTCGTCGATCTTCTTGGCGAGGGTGCCCGGGATCGCGCCGCCGCCGTTGGGCTTCATCCACTGCCAGAAGTGCAGGTGGTTGAAGTGCTGGCCGGCGTTGTTGAACAGCGGCTGGTTGTTGCCGTAGGACGCCTTGACGATCTCCTCGACGCTCTTGCCCTCGAGACCGGTGCCTTCGAGCAGCTTGTTGCCGGTGTCGACGTAGGCCTTGTGGTGCTTGTCGTGGTGGAACTCGAGGGTTTCCTTCGACATGTAAGGGGCCAGCGCGTCGTAGGCGTAGGGCAGTTCCGGCAGGGTGAAGGTCATGGGATTCTCCGTCTTGTCGAACGCAGGGGTGCGGGCGTCCGACCGGAGGCCGCGCACCGCGCTCGACGGGGCAACGACCCGGTAGGTAAGTCGGCCTTCCTCCCGCGGCAACGCCGGATCGGGCACGAAGTCCGTGGAAACCGCTACGCTGGACCGCCGGACGGGGCTTGGTTGCGTTTTGCAAAACGCCGACAAGGTCTTACTACGGGTCTAGCGTATCCAGCCCCGATTTCGAGAGTTCAATGATCATTGCGCTGTTCGCGCTGAGTGCCGCCATGGTGATCGGCGGCGTCGTCGCGGTGATCCAGGGGTTTCCCTTCGTTCGCCTCGAGAGCGGCCTCTCCATGGTGATCGCGGGCGCCACCGTCGCCTCGGCCGGGGCGGTGCTCTCCGGGCTCGCGGTGGTGGCCATGGGCCTGCGCCGGGTCGCCCACGCCTTCGACGCCCGCCGCATCGTCGACGCCGTCGGCACGATCCAGGACGGGGTGCGCCTGCCGCCGGCGGCGCCCGCGCCCCTCGTCGACCCGTTTCCGGCGGCGCCCGTCC
>NZ_VRUT01000211.1:0-6449 GCF_008039465.1 Methylobacterium sp. WL120
TCGCGGAGGTGCCGCCCGACGCCGTCCCGGTCGAGCCGGAGAGCCAGGTCATCACCTCGCAGGCCGAGCAGGCCGAGCCGCTGGCGCCCCCGCCGCCGGTGGTCGCGCAGGCCCCCGAGCCCGCAAAGCCGGCCGAGCCGGAGAAGCCGAAGGTCGACCTCGCCAAGCTCAAGGCCGAGCGCGAGGCGAAGATCCGGGCGCAGAAGCGCCAGGAGCAGATCGAGGAGGCGCGCCGCGAGGCGATCGAGGAGCGCAAGGAGGCGATCCGCGAGGCCAAGGCGAAGGCCGCGCGCGAGGCGAAGGCCAAGCAGGCCCAGGCCCGCGCGGGCGCCGAGACCCGAAGCTCCGCCTCGTCCTCGCGCGAGAACGCGGCAGGCCGGGCCTCGGCCGGGAGCGATCCGAGCGCGATGCGCCAGTGGACCGGCGCGATCAGCTCGGCGATCCACGGCCGGATGAACCCGGGCGCGGCGGCCGGCACCGCCGGCGGCACGGCGATGGTGCGCTTCACCGTGCTGCGCTCCGGACAGGTCACGAGCGCCGGCCTCGCGCGCAGCAGCGGCGTCGGCCAGATCGACAGCGCGGCGTTGGGCGCCGTGCGCGGCAGCCTGCCGGCCGCGCCCCCCGGCGTGACCCAGTCGAGCCTGTCGGTGACGATCCCGCTCAACTATCGCGTGCGTTGAACAGAGGAAAATGCCGCCGGCGCAAGGTGCCGGCGGGTCCGACGGGCGGCTTCGACGACGCCCGAGGCTACGACGGCACGGGAAAAGTCGCCGTGACTTGGCGTCCGTGCCGCCGCGGCATTCGCCATCGGGGCGCCCGACATGCTACACCACGTTGAGTTCCGCACGCCGCGACGGGTTCGCGGCGGACCGGCGGAGACGATGCGAACCGGCCGCCCACCTGTCCTCGGGTCGCGCCGAACCCGCCCATTCCGACGCCCGGGAGCGCTCCCATCGCACGTGGAGCGCCCTTGGCGCGACGGCACCGGCAGGGACGAAAGGAATACGATGAGCGACGAGATCGATACCGGCGCGGACACCGAGGACGAAGTCCGCACTCCGGAAGAGGAAGCCAAGCACAAGGCCGAGGAGCGGGCCGAACGCGCGGAGCGGGCCGAGCGCATGCAGCGCGAGGGCGCCCAGGCCATGGCCGAGCACATCGCCTCGATCAAGGCCGTCGACGAGCGCACCGTGCGCCTGCGGGCGTTGCGCCTCGCCAAGGAGGCCTCCGACGCGCAGGCCAAGGCCGCCGAGGTCAAGCCGCTGACGAAGGCCGCCGCCGCCAAGGCCGCCAAAGCCGCGGAGAAGGCGGCCGAGAAGGCCGGCGCCGAGAAGGCCGCCCCGAAGAAGAGCGCGGCCAAAGCCGCCAAGAAGGCCTGAGGCGCGACCATGGCCTTCGACCGGACACGCCGCATCACCGATCCGCGCCAGGCGGCCGAGGCCGCCTTCAAGGCGGCGACCACCGCCAAGCCGGCCCCGGCGCCCGCGGCGGCGGCGCCGTCGCCACGCCAGCCTCAGGCCGCCCCGGGTGCGCGCGAGTCGGTGACGTTGCGCATCGACAGCGCCGTGCTGGCGCACTTCCAGAAGGACGGCCCGGGCTGGCAGGACCGCATCAACGACGCCCTCAAGGCGATCGTCTCGGCCTGAAACACACCGGATCATCGGATTTTCGGTTGATCGGCTCGGTGAGTACGGCGCCCGTTTTCCCGGACGGGTGAAGCGTCAGCGGAATCCGATCCGGGACCCAGCTCAGGACGTCGCGAAGCGTCGAAACCCTTGCGCCGTACATGTCGAGCCGCCGACGCGGCCCCTTTATGGTGCTGGGTCCCGGATCACCTTCCGCTGACGCTCCAAGCGTCCGGGAAAACGGCGCGCAAGTGAAGCCTTCAAACAGAATCCGGATCAGGCGGTGCCGCGCCGGATGCGGTTCACCGCACGGTCGAGGGCGCCGAGGAACGCCGAGCGGTCGCGCGCCGAGAACGGGCGCGGCCCGCCGGTGATCGTGCCGGCCTCGCGCAGGTCCTGCATCAGGTTGCGTGTGGCGAGCGCCATGCCGATCGCCGATTCCGAGAACGGCTTGCCGTTCGGGCCGATCACCGTCGCACCCGCCTTCACGCAGCGGCTGGCCAGCGGCACGTCGGCCGTGACGACGACGCTGCCCGCGACCGCCCGCTCGGCGATCCAGTCGTCGGCCGCATCCATCGCGTCGCCGACGACGACGCGCTCGATCCAGGGTTCGCGCGGCACGTTCAGGAAGCTGTTGGCCACGACGTAGACGTGCAGCCCGTAGCGGGCGGCGACGCGGTAGGTCTCGTCCTTCACCGGGCAGGCGTCGGCGTCGACGTAGATCGCGATCGGGCCGGTCACGACGAACGTTTCCCCGCAGCCGCTTTCGGCGTCCGCGGCTTCGGCACGAGGCGGGCGGAGAACCCGGCCGCCATCAGCAGCACGCCGAGCGCGAACTGCGCCCTCGAGATCTCGCCGCCGATCGACAGGACGATGGCGCGGCCGACGACGAGGATTCCGAGGAGCGGCAGGCCGAAGCGCAGCGCCATCCGCAGGCCGGTGAGCCAGGGTGCGCTCATCGCGCGATCCGAAGCGCCGGGCGCTCCGTCTCGATAGGCTGCGGCATCTCGGGGGCGGCCCGCTCCAGGGTCGCGACGGAGAGCGGCTGGCCGCGCCCGCGCAGGGCGTGCGCGCCGAGCGACCGCGCCGCGATGCCCGCCGGCAAGGCGTCGAGGCGGTCGAGCAGGTCCTGCGAGATCAGCATGTTCACGCCCAGCGGCCGGCACAGGGCCTCGATCCGAGAGGTGACGTTCACCGCGTCGCCGAAATAGGCGATCTTGTGCCGATCGACGCCGACTTCCGCCGTCACCACCGAGCCGCCGTGCAGGGCCGCGCGCAGGCGCGGCACGGTGCCGAACCGCGTGGTCCAGGCGGCGGCGTCCGCCTCGATCCGGTCGAGCACGTCGAAGACGCAGGCGACGCAGCGCGCGTCCTTGAGGCCGCGGGCCATCGGCCAGGTGATCATGGCGAGGTCGCCGATGTAGTCGTCGGTGGAGCCGGCGTTGCGCCGCACCGGCTCGGCCAGCGTGGCGAAGATCGCGCCGAGATATTCCTGCGCCCGCAGGTCGCCGTGCGTCTCGGCGAAGGCGGTGGAGCCGACCACGTCGAGGAACAGGAAGATCCGCTCCTCGCGCACCGGCTTGTGATAGCGCCCGACGAGGAAGTTCACGAACACCTCGCCGCCGATGAGGTCGCGCATCCGCACGACGAAGACGAGGAGCGCCGAGACCGCGAGCGAATAGGCCAGCACCCGCGGGGTGATCCGCACCGCGGAGGACAGCGTGTCGTCGGTGAGGCCGAGCGCCCAGACCACCGAGCCGCCGAGCGCGCAGCCGAGCGCGATCATCAGCACGTAGAGCAGTTCGGCCGAGGGCACGTACAGCATCGCCGGCAGGCGGCGCAGGCGCGTCTGCAGGCCGGAGAGGATCAGGCCCCGGTCGAAGGCCAGCACCGTCACGCCGACGGCGAGGCCGTAGATCGTGCCGGCCGCGAGCGAGGTGCCGCCGACGAACAGCAGGTTGTAGAGGAGGCCCGCCCCGCCGGATGCGACGACGATGAGAGCCCAGAACCAGCGATGCTGCGGAAGCATTCAGTGGTCCGCCTGGGCGAGGAACGAGGCGTGAGGCGGACAGGCAGCGTGCACGAAACCGATCCTGAAGCGTTCTCGACCTGGTGCGGAACGAAGCGGGCTGGACGGCGCCCCGCCACAGGAACGGGGCATCGACCAAAGTCTAGGTCCGGACTTGGTGCCGGGCCATTGCTCAACGTCCCATGATGGCGCGATTAAGGCGCAGGCGCCATCCGTTCCGGCGATGGAGCGGCCGCGCCACGACACCGGACCTTCGGGGCGCACGGTGCGCCTCTTCCCGGGCGCACGGTGCGCCTTTTGGAGACAGGATCCACGCGATGCACGCCAGACCTTTCGGCGCGACGGGCCTCAACGTTTCGGTGATCGGCCAGGGCACCTGGCGGATCGACGCCGCCGCCCGCGAGGCGGCCGTCGCCGCCCTGCGCGCGGGCATCGACGCCGGCATGACCCATATCGACACCGCGGAGATGTACGGCGACGGCGAGGCCATCGTCGGCGAGGCGATCCGGGGCGCGCGGGAAGAAATCTTCCTCGTCTCCAAGGTGGTGCCGGGCAACGCCACGCGCCGCGGGGTGGCGCGCGCCTGCGAGCAGTCGCTGCGGCGCCTCGGGACCGACCGCCTCGACGCCTACCTGCTGCACTGGCTGGGCCACCACCCGCTGGAGGAGACCATCGCCGGCTTCGAGGACCTGCGGCAGGCGGGCAAGATCCTGTCCTGGGGCCTGAGCAACTTCGACGTCGAGGACCTCGACCGGGCGCTGCGCATCGCCGGCCCCTACCGCATCGCCTGCAACCAGGTGCTGTACCATCTCGGCGAGCGTGCGATCGAGCACGCGGTGCTGCCGTGGTGCGCCAAGAACGGCGTCGCGCTGGTCGGCTACTCGCCCTTCGGCAGCGGCGAGTTCCCGAACCCCGCCAGCCCCGGCGGCCGCGTGCTGGCCGGCATCGCCGAGGCGCACGGCGCGACGCCCTACGCGGTGGCTTTGGCGTTCCTGACGCGGATGGAGAACACCTTCACCATCCCGAAGACCGGCCGCGCCTCCCGGGCGGTCGAGAATGCCGGCGCGGCCTCCCTCCACCTCAACGCGGCCGAGATCGCGATGATCGAGGCGCAGTTTCCCCGCGGCCCGCGTCCGCGGACGCTTCCCATGCTGTGAAACCCGCGCGACCGTTGCCCGCGTGTCGCGATACAGTCAGCGATTTCGCGCTATCCCTTGCCCCGGGTCCTGGTTCGGCACCCGCGGAGGTTGCGATGGCGGACCGTTCGATCCTGCGGCTAGGCCCTCGCGCCGCCTTGCTCGGATCGACCTTGCTCAAATCGACCTTGCTCGGATCGAC
Organism: Methylobacterium sp. WL120; assembly: GCF_008039465.1. Lineage (NCBI taxonomy): Bacteria > Pseudomonadati > Pseudomonadota > Alphaproteobacteria > Hyphomicrobiales > Methylobacteriaceae > Methylobacterium > Methylobacterium sp. WL120. Next base: position 4,993 of record NZ_VRUT01000211.1, read on the forward strand.
CTTGCTCGGATGCGCGGCGCCTGCCGGCGCCGCCGACGGGTCGCCGCTTGCCGGCCCCTACGGCGAGACGCTGACCGTCGACGACAAGGGCATCACGCTGCGCTTTCCCAACGACGCGGCCAAGCTCCGGATCGGCGGCAAGCTGCAGCTCGATTTCGGGGCGGCCGGCATCCGCCAGACCGGGTTCCCCGAGCCGTTCTCCGACAACGTGGGCGTCCGGCGCTCCTGGATCGAGAGCTACCTGACCCTCGGCAAGACGATCGAGCTCGCGTTCCAGTACGATTTCGCCGACCCGATGCGGCCGATCAACGATGCGGCGATCGCCTGGAAAGGCATCCCCGGCATGATCCTCACGGTCGGCAACATGAAGGAGCCCTTCAGCCTCGACCAGCTGACCAGCGACAACAACACCGTTTTCACCGAACGCTCGCTCGCCGACGCATTCGCGCCGGCCCGCAACTTCGGCTTCGCGATCGGCCGGTCCGGTCAGGACTGGACCGTGGTCACCAGCGTCTTCGGCGGCAACGCCAACACCGGCATCCGCAGCGAGGGCGTCGCCTCGACCACGCGCGCGACCTTCGCGCCGATCCACACCGACGACGCGGTGCTCCATCTCGGCATCGCCGGAAGCTTCCGCAGCCTGCCGCGGGACGAGTCGCCGCTCGCCCTGTCGAGCCGCTCGGAGGCGTTCCTGTTCGCGCGGCCCTTCGTGAACACCGGCGACATCCGCGACGCGGCGAGCGTCGGGCGGCTCGGCCTCGAGGCCGCCTACCGCACCGGACGCCTGCTGATCCAGGCCGAGTACATCCGCACCGAGGTGTCGCGCTTCGACGGCGCCCGGTCGGTCTCGTTCCAGGGCGGCTACGTCGAGGCCAGCTACGTGCTCAACGGCCAGGGCCGCGCCTACGCCGTGACGCCGAACTACGGCACGACCTACGCGATCTTCGAGGCGGTGAAGGTCGGCGAGGAGGCGCGGGTGAGCCGCGGCGGCATCGGCGTGTTCGAGCTCGCCGCCCGCGTGAGCGCGATCGACCTCGACGACGGCGCGATCCGCGGCGGCATCGAGCGCGACGTGAGCGTCGGGGTGAACTGGTACCCGGACCGCAACGTGCGGATCATGGCCGACTACGTCCGGTCGCGGGCCGCGCCCTCCGCCCTCCAGGGCGGCCGCGCGATCGACACCGACGTGTTCATCGGACGGTTCCAGGTCGCCTGGTGAGGGGACGCCGCGGGGTCGGTGCAAGTGCCTCGATAAGTGCAATGGAATTGGTGAGTGCAAGTGAATCGGTGAGTGCAAGTGAATTGGTAGGTGGAAGTGAATCGGTAGGTGGAAGTGAATCGGTAGGTGGATGTGCGTTGCCGATCCGGACCTCGCTCCGGTCGGCGGGCGCGCCTCAGGCGGTCAGGGCGACCGGCTCGGCCGGCGCCGCGTGGGCCGCCGCGCGGACGCGGTTGCG
>NZ_VRUT01000212.1:0-6410 GCF_008039465.1 Methylobacterium sp. WL120
CTGACAGAGCCTCCAGATAGCTTGCAAAACGAAGCTGATCAGCAGCCAACAGGGAGTTCATGCGATCCATGCCTCGCTCCATCACGAGATCGAATCACCATCCCTACTCCCAAATCTTGTGACACAGTAGTACTAGAGCATCTTCTGTGATCTAGCGATCACAGAAGATGCTCTATGGCTTCGGCGCCTGCGGGAAGCTGCGCTCGGCGGCGTCGCCGGCGGCCGCGAGCAGCGTCCGCGCAAAGGCGCGCGCCTCGGACCGGCTGAGGGCGAGGATGGCGGTGATGGGCTTGCCTCCGACGTCGGGCAGCCCGAGTTCCAGGCGCACCCCGTCGCCGGCCGGCGCCGCCGACAGGCTCCAGCCGCGCTCGCTGGCCGGCCCCCGGCCCGGTCCCTGGTCCGGATCGCTCATCGTCGTTCATTCCCGTTCGGTCGCCCCCTGCATGACCGATCGCGCCTGCGGAGGCCAGGGCCGCCGTCCGCCTTTGTCGTCCGGACCAACGGTTGACGAAGGCGGCCGGGGATGATGTCTGCGCGGCCGACCGCGCCGTTTCCTGGGCGCCGCTTCCGAGGCCGAGTGACATGTCCGAGATCTGGTTCCGCACGGGCGAGGCGACCGTGCTCGCCGCCGAGGGGCAATACACCGACGCGATGCCCGAGGTTCTGATCGGCTCGACCCGCGGCCCCGTCGGCCAAGCCTTCGCCGGCATGATGGGCCAGGTGCAGGGCCACACCCGGATGTTCGTGGTGCGCGACCTCAATCAGCTCGTGCGCCCGGCCACGATGATGACCACCAAGGTCACGATCCACACGGCCGAGTATGCCGAACTTCTCGGCGGCGTGGTTCAGGCGGCCACCGGGGACGCCATCGTGGATTGCATCATCGAAGGCATCCTGCCCAAGGACGGCCTCGACGAGCTGTGCATGATCATCATGATCTGGCTCGACGTCCGGTGCTCGGAGGACGAGAACCTCGACCGCAAGGACCTCTACCGCACCAACTACGAGGCGACGAAGCTTGCCATCGGCCGCGCGCTGCGCGGCGAGCCGACGGTCGAGGAGCTGATCGCCAACCGCAAGACGGTGAAGCACTACGCGCTGGAAGACATCATCGAGTACTGAGCAAAACGGGCGGTTCCGGCTCGCCGGGGGCGCCTCACCCCGGCGGGATGCGGCCGATCGAGCAGAGGGTGCGGATCGAGCCGGTGCTGTCGGTGTAGCAGCTCGCCGACCATCCGTTCTGCTGGATGAACGACTTGCGCCGCTCGGAGAGTGCGGTGGCGTGCGCCTTGGCGATGACGGCCTCGACCGTGCCGGCAGGCTCGCCGACGAGCAGTTCCGAGGCGATGGCAAGGTCGCGGAAGAAGGTCGCGGACGGCGTCGTCTCGCCGGAACTCGCCTGGACGATCGGCTCGGCCCGGCAGGTCAGGTCGAGCTTGATCGAGCCCGGCACCCTGATGTCGATGCTGGGGCCGGCGCGGCGCCCGACCTTGCCGCCGGTGGTGGCGGCGATCCTCTGAGCGAGGCCGTCGCATTCGTCCGCGCGGGCGGCGACGGGAATCAGCAGGAGGCAGGCGAGGGCGAAGCGGAGCATGGCCGCACCATACAAGTGGCCGATCCGCTGTCGAGGCTCGTGGCTGTCCAAGCTCCTGACTTTACAGGTTCGGCGTCCTGCTCAATGGAAGTCCCGGCTGCGATAGGTCCGGCGATCGACGGGGGCGCCGAAGTCGTTGGTCTCGGGCGGCAAGCGGACGCCGCCTTCGCGCAGCGCGCGCAGCTCCTCCGTCAGGTCGCGGAACCGCTCGGCGACGAGGTGGACGACGCCCTCGGCCCGCTGCACCCGGCCCTGCACCGCCAGGAAGCGTGCGTTCATCGCGGCGCGACGGTTGGCCTCGAACACCGTCTTCCAGACGATGACGTTGGCGATGCCGGTCTCGTCCTCGAGCGTCAGGAACACGACGCCCTTGGCGGTTCCGGGACGCTGGCGGGTCAGCACCAGCCCGGCCACGGTGACGCGGCCGTTCTGGGGAAAGCTCGGATCGTGGTGCTCGCGCGCCGGAATCGCGCCGATCCGGGCGAGTCGAGCCCGGAAGAACGCGACCGGATGGCCTTTGAGCGAGAGCCCGGTGGCGGAATAATCCTCCGCTACCTGCTCGGAGGCCGGCATGGCCGGCAGCGCCACGGCCGGCTCGTTGCGGAAGAGCCCGTCGTCGGCGTGGAAGGCGAAGAGCGGCAGCGGCGCCTCGAGCAGGTGCGCGCGCCGGCCCAGGCCCGCGTCCGGCGCGGCCTTGGCGAGGCGTCCGCCCTCCAGCGTCCGCACCATCCACAGGGCCGCCCGCCGGTCGAGGTCGAGGGAGCGGAAGGCGTCGGCCTCAGCCAGCCGTTCCAGGGCGTTTCGGGGTAGCGCCAGGGCCGCCTGCAAGCCCTCGATGCTGGCGTAGCCGTTGGCCCGCAACGCCACGAGCCTGCGCATCGCCCCTTGCGGCAGCCCGGTGATCTGCCGCAGGCCGATCCGCACCGCGAGCCGCTTCGGCACCCCGGGAGGGGGCGCTTCCGAGGCCGGCTCCAGGGTGCAGTCCCAGTCGCTGGCGTTGACGTCGGGTCCGCGCACCTCGACGCCGTGGGCGCGGGCGTCGCGCACGAGCTGCGCCGGCTGGTAGAAGCCCATCGGCTGCGCGTTGAGGATCGCGGCCAGGAACACGTCCGGGTGCCGGCACTTCAGCCAGGCCGAGGCGTAGACCAGGAGCGCGAAGCTCGCCGCGTGGCTCTCCGGGAAGCCGTAGGTGGAGAACCCGCGGATCTGCTTGAAGCAGCGCTCGGCAAAGTCCTGCGGATACCCCCGCCGCGTCATCCCGCCGATGAACTTCTCCTCGAACCCGCCGATCGTGCCGACATGCCGGAAGGTCGCCATGGCGCGCCGCAGGCCGTCGGCCTCGGCCGGGGTGAAGCCGGCCGCGGTGATCGCGATCTGCATGGCGTGCTCCTGGAACAGGGGCACGCCGAAGGTTCGCTTCAGCACGCCTTCGAGCTCGTCCCGGGGGCCGTGCGCCGGGTCGGGGGAGGGGTACTCCACCGGCTCGTTCCCGGAACGCCGCCGCAGGTAGGGGTGCACCATGTCCCCCTGGATCGGGCCGGGGCGGACGATCGCGACCTGCACTACGAGGTCGTAGAACGCCTTCGGCTTCAGCCGCGGCAGCATCGACATCTGCGCCCGGCTCTCGACTTGGAACACGCCGACGGAATCTGCCTTCGAGAGCATCGCGTAGACCTCCGGTTCCTCTTGCGGCAGGTCGGCGAGGGTCGGGTAGTCGTGGCCGTAGTCGCGGGCGAGGAATTCGAGGCCCCGGCGGATGCAGGTGAGCATGCCGAGCGCCAGCACGTCGACCTTCATCAGGCCGACCACATCGATGTCGTCCTTGTCCCATTCGATGAAGGTGCGGTCGGGCATCGCGGCGTTGCCGACCGGCACGGTCTCGTCGAGGCGCCCGCGGGTGAGCACGAAGCCGCCGACATGCTGCGACAGGTGCCGCGGGAAGCCGACCAGCGAGACCGCGAGGTCCACCGCCTGGCGGATCGCCGGGTTCTCCGGGTCGAGCCCCGCTTGAGCCACATGCTTGTCGGGTAGGTCCTTGCCCCAGGACCCCCACACGGTCTCGCCGAGCGCGGCGGTGAGGTCCTCGGTCAGCCCCAGCACCTTGCCGACCTCGCGGATCGCCGAGCGCGGGCGGTAGTGGATCACCGTCGAGCAGATCGCGGCGCGCTCGCGGCCGTACTTGCCGTAGAGGTATTGGATCACCTCCTCGCGGCGCTCGTGCTCGAAGTCGACGTCGATGTCGGGCGGCTCGTCGCGGTTCTCGGAGATGAAGCGGGCGAACAGCAGGCGGATCTGGGTCGGGTCGACCGCGGTGATGCCGAGGCAGTAGCAGACCACGGAGTTGGCGGCCGAGCCGCGCCCCTGGCACAGGATGCCGCGGTCGCGGGCGAATTCTACGATGTCGAACAGGGTGAGGAAGTAGCGCGCGTAATCCATCTTCCGGATGAGGTTCAGCTCGTCGTCGAGCGTCTTCGCGACCGCCTCGGGAATGCCGTCAGGGAAACGCCAGCGGGCCCGGTCCCAGGCTTTCTCGGTCAGGTGCGCCTGCGCCGTCTTCCCCGGCGGAACCGGCTCGTCCGGGTATTCGTAGACCAGCTCGCCCAGCGAGAACGTGCAGGCCTCCACGATCTCGCGCGTCGCGGCCAGCGCCTCCGGGTGGTCGGCGAACAGCCGCGCCATCTCGGAGGGCGGCTTGAGGTGGCGTTCGGCGTTGGCTTCCAGGCGGTAGCCGGCCTCCACGAGGGTGCAGCCCTCGCGGATGCAGGCGATCACGTCCTGCAGCGGGCGCCGGTCGGGATGGTGGTAGAGCGCGTCGGACACCGCGACCATCGGCGCGCCGAGGCGGTCGCCGAGCTCGGCCAGGAGCCCGAGCCGGCGGCGTTCGTCGCCGCGGTGATGGTGGCTCGCGCCGAGCCAGACCCGGCCGGGGGCGGCCGTTGCCAGCGTCTCGACCCGGGCGGAGAAGCTTGCCGGCGGCACTGGCCGCCGGCCGGGGGGCATCGCGATGAAGACCTGGCCCTCGGCCGCATCCAGCATCTCGGCGAAGGAGAACCGGCAATCGCCCTTGCGCACCCGACGGTTGCCCGTGGACAGGAGCCGGCACAGGCGGCCGTAGCCGGCCCGGTCCATCGGGTAGGTCACCGCCTCGAACCCCTCCTCGGTGACGAGCCGCACGCCCGGCAGGAACGGGATATTCCAAATGTCCTCGGCGCCCGGGCGCGCCGGCTTCACCCGCGCCGCCGCGTAGGCGCGCACCACGCCGGCGAAGGTGTTGCGGTCGGCGATGCCGATGGCGTCGAGGCCGTAGGCAATCGCCTGCTCGACGTATTCCTGCGGATGCGAGGCGCCGCGCAGGAACGAGAAGTTCGTGGAGACGGCCAGTTCCGCGTAAGTCCCCCCCGTCACGCGAACAGCCCGTGCACGAACCATGCGGCCGGCCGCTCGGGAAGGTTCGGGCCGTCGCGGTAGAGCCAGAGCCGGTGGCCGGATTCGCACTCGACGACGTAATAGTCGCGGGGGATGCCGGTCTCGCGCCACCATTCGGGGGCGATCCGCTCCGGACCCTCGGCGTGGGCGATCCTGTGGAGGCGGGAGCGCCAGCGGAAGCGGCGGGGCGGCCCCTCCGCCACAAGGGCGATCACGTCCTCGGCAGCCTCGCCTCGGTCGAACAGCACCAGCGGGCGTGGGCCGATCCCGGCATCGGGATCGGGCCAGTGCAGGACGACGCGGTCGATACGCCAAGGTTCGGGGCGACAAGATTCCGTGCGCCAGGGTGCGATGCGGTCGGCGCGCTCGGGCACGTGGCTCGCGCGGGGAGACAGGCGGATCACCGGGCGGCCGAAGCGCTGGCGCAGGGCGTCGGCGAGGCCGGCGATGCGCGCGCCGGGGGGCACGGGTCCGGTGTCGAGGGCGGCCTGGCGGCCGGGCATCGGACCGGTGGCGGCCACGTCGAGGCGGACGGTCTCGAAGCCGAAGCCGGCATCGAGGCCCGAGCCGAGCCGTTCGAGCCGGAGCTGCAGCAGGCGGGCCACATGGTCCGGGCAGCGGCTCGGCTCTGACAGGCCGAGGTCGAGGGCGCGCACCACGTCGTCGACCCGGTGCAGCGACAGGCGCACGCCGCGGGCGCCGAGGCCGTCCGCCTCCAGGCGCGGCGCGATCTCGGCCATCAGCCGCCGCGCCGTCGCGACGACGATCTCCTGGCTCCCGACCGGATCGAGGAAGCCGCGGGCGGCGCCGTAACGCACGGGTTCGGAGATTGGGCTAAGGGGCTCGGTGCGGCGGCCCGTCGCCTGGTCCAGGCGCAGGAGCAGGGCTTCGCCGAAACGGCGCGCCAGGGGCGGGCGGGGCGCGTCGAGGAGGGCGCCGATGCGGCGAAGCCCGAGCCGCTTCAGGGCGACGGCAACGGCGGGCTCGCAGCGCAGAGCTTCGACCGGAAGCGGCCTCAGGATCTGCTCGGTCTCGTCCGAGGGGACGCATGCCATCTCCTCGCGCCCGTGGCGAGCCAGGGCGAAGGCCGCGCCGGGGGTGTCCGCCACGGCGATCCGTGCCGGTATGCCGGCGCGGGCCAAGCGGGCGGCGAGGTCTGCGACCAGCTTGTCCGCGCCGCCCATGAGGTGGTCCGCCCCCGTGACGTCGAGGTAGAGGCCGTCGCAGGCCTCGGCCGGGCCGAAGGGCACGACGCTCGGCGTGTAGCGCTGCGCCCAGAGGCAGAGCCTGGCGAACGCCGCCGCGTCGGCCGCCGGGTCGGCCGGGTGGACGTGAAGCGGGGTGGAGAGGCGTGCGCGCACGCGGCCCAGCGGCTCGCCGCGCCGCAGGC
>NZ_VRUT01000213.1:0-6400 GCF_008039465.1 Methylobacterium sp. WL120
AGGCCCCGGCCGAGCCGGCGCGGCCGAAGCTGTCGGCGACCGTGCGCCGGGCGCTGGACGTGCTGGGTCTCGAGGAAGGGGCCGACACCGCCGCGATCAAGGCGCAGTACAAGGCCCTGGTGAAGCGCTTCCATCCCGACGCCAACGGCGGCGACCGCTCCTTCGAGGAGCGCCTGCGCGACATCATCCGGGCGCACGACGTGTTGCGCGCGGCCGGCCTCTGCTGAGGCCGGCACGATCGATGCAAAGCCGGGCGTGGCGACGCGGCGAGCGGTTTTCGCGCGCGAACGACCGGAATTCTCCGAACGCCGACCTATATGTGGGCCTTGCCCTGAACGCCTGCCCGTCTGTGGCGCCCCGGCGCGACGACGGTTAAGGAAGGGCCTGCATCCCGGCGGCGTTCGCCCGGCGAGGCGAGGCCCGAGACAAGTTCCGCGCGGCTTTCGATCCGATGCCCGTCGGAAGACCGCCCTACGAGGTTCCGTATGCTCTCTGACGACAAGCCCGCCATGCTCCCCGACCGGACGGTCTCCGTCCGCGACACCTTCGGCATCGACATCGACCTCCAGGTGCCCGCCTTCGCGGAAACCAGCGAGCACGTGCCCGATCTCGATGCGGACTACATCTTCGACCGCGAGACCACGCTGGCGATCCTGGCCGGCTTCGCGCGCAACCGCCGTGTGATGGTCACCGGCTATCACGGCACCGGCAAGTCGACCCATATCGAGCAGGTCGCCGCCCGGCTGAACTGGCCCTGCGTGCGGATCAACCTCGACAGTCACGTCTCGCGCATCGACCTCGTCGGCAAGGACGCGATCGTGCTGCAGGACGGCAAGCAGGTCACCGCCTTCCAGGACGGCATCCTGCCCTGGGCGTTGCAGAACAACGTCGCGCTGGTCTTCGACGAGTACGACGCCGGCCGCCCCGACGTGATGTTCGTGATCCAGCGCGTGCTCGAGCTGTCCGGCCGCCTGACGCTGCTCGACCAGAAGCGGGTCATCCGCCCGCACCCGGCCTTCCGGCTGTTCGCCACCGCCAACACGGTCGGCCTCGGCGACACCTCGGGCCTCTATCACGGCACGCAGCAGATCAACCAGGGCCAGATGGACCGCTGGTCGATCGTCACCACGCTCAACTACCTGCCGCACGACCGCGAGGTCGACATCGTCCTGTCCAAGGCGACCCACTACAAGGGCGACCAGGGACGCGACGTCGTCAGCCGCATGGTGCGCGTCGCGGACCTGACCCGCAACGCGTTCATGAACGGCGACCTCTCGACCGTGATGAGCCCGCGCACGGTGATCACCTGGGCCGAGAACGCCGACATCTTCCGCGACATCGGCTTCGCCTTCCGCGTCACCTTCCTCAACAAGTGCGACGAGCTGGAGCGGACGCTGGTCGCCGAGTTCTACCAGCGCGCCTTCGGCAAGGAGCTGCCCGAGAGCGCGATGAACGTCGCGCTGAGCTGAGCTTGATGGAGAGGATGCGATGGGTGAGCCGGCCCTGAAAGACGCCCCCGTCGTCGCGAAGGCCGGCGGATCGGCTCCGTCGCGTCCTCGTTACGAAGTTGATTTCTACGGCTGGCTCCTCGAACAGGCCGATCTCCTGCGCGCCCGCCGGTTCGACGACCTCGATCTGGACCACGTCGCCGAGGAGCTGGAGGGGTTGTCGAAGAGCGAGTTCTCCAGCTCCAGAGCTGCCTGCGCGTCCTCCTCATGCACATGCTGAAATGGGACCAGCAACCGGAGCATCGCACGCCGAGCTGGATCTACGCGATCCGCGAACAGCGCCGCCGCGTCGATCGCATCCTGCAGCAGAATCCCGGCTTGGGGTCGCGGATCGTCGAGGCGCGGGACGGCGCCTATCAGGATGCGCGGGATCGGGCCTCCAACGAGACCCATCTGGACCCCGACGAGTTTCCGGACACTTGCCCCTACGATTGGGACGATATCCGCGAGCGTCCCTTCGACCTCGATTCCGTTAAGAAGTAGCATCCATGTCCATCTCCAACCGCAAGCCCGGCGAACGCCGCGAGCCGGTCGCCGAGCCCCTGAAGCGCTCGGTCGCCGGGTGCCTGCGCGCGATCGCCAAGCGCTCCGAGGTCGAGGTCACCTACGCCACCGACCGGCCGGCGCTCACCGGCGACAAGGCGCGCCTGCCCGAGCCGCCGCGCAAGCTCACCGTCGCCGACGTGGCGGTGCTGCGCGGCAACGCCGACGCCATGGCCCTGCGCCTCGGCTGCCACGACATCACGGTCCATCGCCGGCTCGCGCCGGAGAATTCGGCGGCGCGCGCGGTGTTCGACGCGGTCGAGCAGGCCCGCGTCGAGGCGATCGGCTCGCGCCGGATGTCGGGCGTCGCCTCGAACATCTCCGCGATGCTGGAGGACCGCTACCACCGCGGCGGCAAGTACGAGAATATCACCGACCGGGCCGACGCGCCGATGGAGGACGCCGTCGCCCTGATGGTGCGCGAGCGCCTGACGGGCCAGCAGCCGCCGGAGGCGGCCAAGCGCATCGTCGAGCTGTGGCGCGCACACATCGAGGACAAGGCCGGCCCGAACCTCGACGGTCTGATCGGCTCGATCGAGGACCAGCGCGGGTTCGGCCGCTCCGTGCGCGAGCTGCTGTCCTCCCTCGACATGGCCGACGAGACGCCGTTCGACCCCGAGGACGACGAGAACGACGACGAGAACGAGGCCCAGGACGACGAGCAGACCCCGAGCGAGGGCGACGCCGAGGAGCAGAGCCAGGGCGACCGCGCCGAGGTCGAGACCTCGGAAGAGGCCTCCGACGACATCGAGGAGGGCGCGCAGGAGGCGGCCGACGCGCCGTCGGGCGAGCTTCCGGAGGAATCCGAGGACGCCGATTCGGAAGAAGCCTCCGAATCCTGGCGCCCGCCGTCGAAGGCCGCCAACGAGCTGCGCGGGCCGGACTATCGGGTGTTCAATCCGAAGTTCGACGAGGTGATCCACGCCGAGGACCTGTGCGACGCCGAGGAGCTCGCGCGGCTGCGCAGCTACCTCGACAAGCAGCTCTCGCATCTCCAGGGCGTCGTCGGGCGGCTCGCCAACCGCCTGCAGCGCCGGCTGCTCGCCCAGCAGAACCGTGCTTGGGACTTCGACCTCGAAGAGGGCCAGATCGACCCGGCGCGCCTCGTGCGGGTGGTGATCGACCCGTTCCAGCCGCTGTCCTTCAAGCAGGAGAAGGACACCAATTTTCGCGATACGGTGGTGACGCTGCTGCTCGACAACTCGGGCTCGATGCGGGGCCGCCCGATCACCGTGGCGGCGACCTGCGCCGACATCCTCGCCCGCACCCTCGAGCGCTGCGGCGTGAAGGTCGAGATCCTCGGCTTCACCACCCGCGCCTGGAAGGGCGGCCAGTCGCGCGAGGCGTGGCTCGCCGCCGGCAAGCCGAACGCACCGGGCCGCCTCAACGACCTGCGCCACATCGTCTACAAGTCGGCCGACGCGCCCTGGCGCCGGGCGCGGAAAAACCTCGGGCTGATGATGCGCGAGGGGCTGCTCAAGGAGAACATCGACGGCGAGGCGCTGGACTGGGCGCACAAGCGCATCCTGGCCCGGCCCGAGCAGCGCAAGATCATGATGGTGATCTCGGACGGCGCGCCGGTCGACGATTCGACCCTGTCGGTCAACGCCGGAAACTACCTCGAGCGGCACCTGCGCTGGATGATCGAGGAGATCGAGCAGCGCTCGCCGGTGGAACTCCTGGCGATCGGCATCGGCCACGACGTGACCCGCTACTACCGCCGCGCCGTGACGATCATCGACGCGGAGGAGCTCGGCGGCGCGATGACCGAAAAGCTCGCCGAGCTGTTCGAGGAGGATGCCGGCGGCCGTGCCCCGATGCGGGCTTTCGGCGGACGCCGGCGCTAACGCCTGAGAGCATTTTCCATGATCCCCGGATCACGGAAATGCCCTTACTGACCGTGTGATCGCATTGTCTTCACGCGAGCCGGCATCCACCTCGCTCGAAAATGCTTCAGGTCAGCGCCCGCAGCGCGACCAGCACGGCGAGGTGCCCCGGGTAGAAAACCTGGAGCGCGTAGGGCGGCAGGAAGCGCGGCCGGCCGCGCAGCCGCAGGGCGACGAAGAGCACCAGCGGGACGCCGACGAGGATCGTCGCGGCGTCGATGAGGGCGGAGATCCAGGGAGTTTCGCCCCGCGGGTGCCAGCCGTGCCAGTTCAGCCCAACGACCGCCGCGACGAGCCAGGCGCCGTAGGCGCGCGGCTCGCGAAGCGCGAGAAGGATCGCCGCCGGCAGCAGGATGCCGGCGAGGCCGAAATCCACCGCCGTCTTGGCGAGCGCGGGGGCGAGGAGCACTACGGCGAGGCCGAGCGCCAGGGCCGCATGACGAAGCCCGGTGCCCGCCCGGTCGAGCGCGGTCGCGAACGCGATGCCCGCCGCCAGGGTGAACAGGATCGACCCTTCGGTGGTGCCGAAGGGGAAGGCGGCGGCGTAGATGGCCTGCGTCGGCACCGCGAGGGCGAGCAGCGCCAGCACGTAGCGGCCGGGATCGGCGCCGCGTACGACGTGCAGCACGGACACCACGCAGAACAGCGGGAAGGCGATCCGCCCGAGCCGCCACAGGGCGACGGCGTGGCCGTCGAGCAGAATGGTGTCGACGTGGTCGCCGACCATCAGCACGGCCGCCGCGCCCTTGATCGCGTCGAGCGGCGCGCCGGCGAACGCCGTGGCAAGCACGAAAAAACCGCCGGCATGGGGGTCCATGCGGCGGTTCATGATCTCGCGTCGCCCGAGGGCGAGGGCTTCAGGCGGCGACGGCTTCCGGAGCCGCGGTCTCGCCGAGCTTCTTGTGGATCTCGCGCTTGAGCAGCTTGGCCGTCTGCGACAGCTCGACCTCGTGAGCCTTCACGAGGAAGGCGTCGAGGCCGCCGCGGTGCTCGACCGAGCGAAGCGCATGCGCGGTGACGCGCAGGCGCACGCGGCGGTTCAGCGCGTCCGAGGTCAGCGTGACGTTGCAGAGGTTCGGCAGGAACCGGCACTTCGTCTTGCGGTTCGAATGGCTCACGAGGTGGCCGACCTGAACGGCCTTGCCGGTGAGTTCGCAGCGGCGTGCCATGATAACGCTATCCTGTCTCGTTCCTGGGCGATCCCGACCCGCCCTCATGGGCTGGGTGCGCCGACTGGCCAGCCCCACCCGAACGTCGTTCCAGGCCTTGCGCAGTCGTGTCTGAGTGGCGGCCTATAGGCGAGACAGCCCGCGACCGTCAAGGCGAAACCCGACATCGCGTCGTCATGAAGGCGCCGGCGCACGCAGCGCGACAGGCTGAACGCAGGCGCCCTCGCGCCGCGGCGCGCCCCCGGACCCTGGGCGTCGGCGGAACGGCCTGTTAACCATGTCGCTTCGATAACGAACCCCCGGGCAGCCCCAGGGCGCCGCGTCGTCGGGCCCGGCGCCCGGACGACCTCGTGAGGATGCGATTCGGACCATGAGCGCCCGCCCCAACCGCAGCGCCTTCCCACTGATGCGCCTCGTTCTCGTCGCCGCCCTCGGCGCCGGCGCCCTGTCGCCGGCCGAGGCGCGCGAGCGCAAGGCCGCGCCGGCCAGCATCGCCGTCGATTACGGCATCGCGCTCGCCGGCCTGCCGATCGGCACCGCGCGGCTGGCGGGCACCTTCGAGAGCGCGAAGTACCGCGTCGACGTCTCGGCGACGCTGACCGGCCTCGTCGGCGCGATCACCGGCGGCCAGGGCTCGGCCCGCTCGGCCGGGATCATCGCCGCCGCGCCGCAGCCCAACACCTTCTCGATCGCGACGCGCACCGCCAACTCCGGCATCGCCGTGCGCATGGCGCTCGCCCACGGCAACGTCACCCAGTCCGAGGTGACGCCGCCGCTCGTCGACGTGGACGACCGCGTGCCGGTGACCGCCGCCAACAAGCGCGGGATCATGGACCCGGCCAGCGCCCTGCTGATGCCGGCCCAGGCCTCGGGCGAGCAGACCAACCCCGACAACTGCAACCGCACGCTGCCGGTCTTCGACGGCGCGACCCGCTTCAACGTGGTGCTGAGCTACGGCGAGACCAGGGCGGTGGAGAAGCCGGGCTATTCCGGCCCCGTGCTGGTCTGCAACGCCCGCTATCAGGCGGTGGCCGGCCACCGGCCGGACCGGCCGGGGGTGCGCTTCATGGAGGAGAACCGCGACATGTCGGTCTGGCTCGCGCCCGTCGAGGGAACGCGGATGCTGGTGCCGATCCGGATCTCGGTGCGGACCACGGTCGGCACCAACATCATCGAGGCGACCCGCTGGGTGCGCGGCGCCGCCACCGCCGAGGCGCCGGCCACCACCGGCAGCCTCGCGAGCCGTTGAGGATGCGCCGCGTCGCGCGCGCTGCGCTCCTGGCGGGCGCCGCCC
>NZ_VRUT01000214.1:0-6340 GCF_008039465.1 Methylobacterium sp. WL120
TCAGAGCGCCGGCGTCGGCGCCGCGGCCGGCGGCCTGCTCGGCGCTCTGACGGGCGCCGGCCTCAGCGAGCATGAGGCCGAGACCTATGCCGAAGGCGTGCGACGCGGCGGCACCCTCGTCACCGCCCGCGTCGAGGACGGCCAGGCCGATCGCATCCTGGCGATCCTCGATCGGCACGGCTCGATCGATCTCGACGAGCGGGCGCAGGGCTGGCGGGCACAGGGCTGGACCGGCGGCATGACCGGCGCCGGCGAGATCGGGTCGACGGCGATCGGGGCCGCAGCTTCGACCACCACCGGTCTCGACACCGAAAGCGGCCATACCCTGCTGCCAGTGGACGAGCCCCGCACCGCCGGCACCCCGCCGGCGCCGAGCCAGACCTTCGGTTCGGATCGCCGTTGAGCGAAGCCCGCGATCAGGTCATCTGCTTGCGGGCGAACAAGGCGGCGGCGAAGAACACCGCCGCGCCGGCCGCGACGAGACTGCTCATCAGCAACCGTCGCGGCTGGGTCGAGGACTCCGCCAGGACCGGCTCGACGATCGGGCTGAAGAACTCGATCTGCCGGGCGGCGATGATCCGTGCGCGCTCGTTGGCGGCGATCACCTTGGCGTAGTATTTTTCCGTATCCTTGCGCTCGTTGTCGAGCGCCTCGAACCGTGTCAGCGCGTCGGACAGCAGGCGCTTCTGCTCCGGATCCTGGCTCGCCGACTGGCGTTCGATCCGGTTGATGTTATCGTCGAGGTCCTTGATCTGGGCCTTCATGTCGAGGATGCGGCGCGATTCCGGAGCGAGGTCGCGCAGCGACATCGTCAACTGCACCGAAAGGTTGATGCGCGCGGCCCTAAGCTCTGCGATCACCTTCAGGTTCGTTTCGTTGGCCTTCTGCGCATCGAGCACGCCGTCACGGTTGCGCAGGTCGCGCACCGCGAGGCGGATCTTCGCCAGGCGCTCCTCCGCCAAGCGCATCTCGCGATTGCTCTCGGCGACCGCATCGTTGCGCGCGCGCATGGTGAGCTCGTTCACCATGCGCTCGGCTTCCGTCATCACCGCCTTCGTGATCGCCAGCGACTCGGCAGGATCGAAGGCCGACACCGTCAGCGACATGATGCCGGAGCTGCCCTCGAGGTCGATGGCGACGCGCTCGCGCCAGTACTTCAAAAACTTCTCGATCGGCTTCTCGGGATCGAAGCGCGAGAGGAAGTCGATTTGGTCGCGGCTGAACCATTCGCGGATCGGCAGCTTGGCCTGGATCACCTCCAGCATCGGACGGCTAAGGACGTACTGGTGGGTGATCAGCACGTCCTGAGCCAGCAGCTCCTTGGGGACGCCGGCATTGGTCCCGACCGCATCCGGCGTCGCCTTCTCGGCGCCGCCGAGGGCTGGGCGTAGCGCGAAGCGGGCCTCGGTGACGAAACGGTCGGAGGCGATCAGGCCGTAATAGATGCCGCCCGCGAAGGTCGGCAGGACGAAGCACAGGACGAACAGGATCGGTAGCCACGGATCGCTCTTCACGTGGCTCTGGTAGGAGCGAATGCCCTTCTTGCGGTCGGCGAAGCGGGACAGTCGCGCGATCTGGCTCAGCGACTCCGCTACCGCCTTGGACCGGTCTGCGGTCGTCAGCGGCTGGCCCTGAGGGTTGCGGATCTCGACGTTCATGGACCTGCTAATTCCGTTGTCCGCGCGGATTTGGCGTCCACCCTCGGCGCATTGCGCGGCGAAACGATGTCTGCCCCGTGCGGCGACCTCACGCGTTCAGGCGCCGGTAGACCTCGATCGCGTCGTTGACGTCCTCGTAGATGATGGCGCGGCCGTTGATCAGCACGATGCCCTGCGTGCACCACTCGCGGATGGTCTCCATCGAGTGGGACACCATGATGACGTCGGCGGACTTCCGCCGTTCGGCGAAGACTTCGGAGCAGCGCCGCTGGAAGCGTGCGTCGCCCACCGCTGTGACCTCGTCGATCAGGTAGCAATCGAACGGGATCGCCATGCTCATCCCGAAGGCGAGGCGCGAGCCCATGCCCGACGAGTAGGTCCGGATCGGAACGTCGAGGTAGCTGCCGAGCTCGGAGAAGTCCTCGACGTAGTCGAGCACGCGCTTCGGGTCCTCGCCGTAGACGCGCGCCACGAAGATCACGTTGTCCCGGCCGGTCATCATCGGGTGGAAGCCGCCGCCGAACCCGAGGGGCCAGGAAACCCGCAGAGCCCGCTTGATCTTGCCGCTCGTCGGCTCCTCGGTGCCGCCGATCATGCGCATCGTCGTCGACTTGCCGGCGCCGTTGATCCCGAGGATGCCGTAACTGATGCCGGGCTTCAGCGTCAGCGACACCCGCTCCAGGATCGTGCGGCGATGGCCGTCGGTCTTGTAGATCTTGGTGACGTTCTCGAAGCGGATCACCGCAGGCCGATCTCCTCGACGCGCCTGGGTTGGCAGGCTGACGAAGGCTGTTGCCCGCCGAAAGCGGCGAATCTGAGGATAGGCCCCGCCCGGCTCAGTCCACGGCCGGCGCGTGCAGCTCGGCGTTGGTGAAGCGCTGCTGCTCCTCCATGACCAGCGCGCCGAGCTCGCGCTTGATCGCGTTGAAGTCCTGACTCGCCGGGTCGCGCGGACGCGGCATCGGTACGGTGACGTCGCGTTTGATCCGGCCAGGGCGGTAGGTCATCACCAGTATGCGGTCGGCGAGGTAGATCGCCTCCTCGATCGAGTGCGTCACGAACACGATCGTCTTGCGGTACTCCGACCAAATGCGAAGGAGCTCGTCCTGAAGGGTCCGCCGGGTCAGCGCGTCCAGTGCCCCGAACGGCTCGTCCATCAGCATCACCGGCGGATCGAGCGCCAGAATGCGGGCGATCGCCACGCGCTGGCGCATGCCGCCGGACAGGTCTTTCGGATAGCGCTTGCGGAAGTCGGAAAGCCCCAGCGTGGCGACGATGCGATCGACGGCGATCGTGGCCTCCGGCTTGGGTACACCCTTGATATCGAGGCCGAAGCGGACGTTGTCCTCGACCGTCATCCACGGGAACAACGCGTATTCCTGGAAGACCATGCCGCGGTCCGGCCCGGGCTGCGTCACCGCCTTGCCGCCCATGGTGATCCGCCCGTCGGTGAGCGGGGTGAAGCCGGCGATAGCGTTGAGCAGGGTGGACTTGCCGCAGCCGGAGGGGCCGAGCAGGCACAGGAACTGCCCCTCCGGCACGGTGGTCGAGATATCTTGGAGCGCCGCGACCGCGGCGGTCCCGGTGCCGAACACCTTCACGGCGTTCGCGACGACGATCTCTGCGGACTTGGATTGCCGGTCGGCGGACATGGGTGGCCTATCGCTCGAGGCCGCGATGCCAGCGCAGCAGGTGGTCGTTGAGACGGCTCATCGCGCCGTCGATGATCAAGCCGAGGATGCCGATCGTCAGCATGCCGCCGATGATCTTGTCCGACCACATGTACTCGCGCGCCTCGAGGATGCGGTAGCCGAGGCCGTCAGAGACCGCGATCATCTCGGCGACGATCACGACGATGAACGCGGTGCCGATGCCGATTCGCATCCCGGCGAGCACGTAGGGGCTCGCGGCCGGCAGGATCACCCGGCGGAACATCGTCCAAGAGTTAGCGCCGAGGTTCCGCGCTGCGCGGATGTAGATCGAGTCGACCTGCCGCACGCCGGCGATGGTGTTGACCAGCACCGGGAAGAAGGTGCCCAGCGCGATCAGAAATAGGGCCGGCGGGTTGCCGAGGCCGAACCAGACGATGGCGAGCGGTATGTAGGCGATCGGCGGGATCGGGCGCAACACCTGTAGCAGCGGGTTGAACAGCCCGTAGAGCCTGTCGCTCGTGCCGAGCATCAGACCGGTCGGCACTGCTAGCCCGGCACCGATGACGAAGCCCGCCAGGACCCGCGTCAGGCTCGACACCGCGTCGTGCGGCATCTCGCCGGAGAGGATCCAGGCGAGATAGCTCTCTTGGCCCGGCTCGTAGGGGAGGGCGGGCAGCAGGCCGGCATACCACTTCACCGCCACCGCGCTCGGCGGCGGCAGCACGATCGGCGAGAACACGCCGACCCGGCTCAGGATCTCCCAGAGCACGAGCAGGCCGACCGGGACGAGGGCGCCCCGCAGCGAGGAAAGCCGCATCACGGGGTCTTCGATTCGGCCTTGATGCCAAGATCCGCCTTGGCCTTGTCGAGCAGGTCCGTCTTCACCCACTCGGCATCGCTCTTGGGCGGGGTCGTCATCTTACCGAGGCCGTACTTCATCATGTAATCGGTGGTGGTCTGCATGTGCCCGGCCGGCACGTCGTAGGTGTAGCTCGCGTTCGCCATGCCGTCGCGGAAGTCCTGGCTCGAAAGCTGGCCCTTGAACACGGACTCGCGCACGTACTTCTCGGCCAGCGCCGGGTCGTCGATGAAGGCCTTGGTCGCGGCCACGAAAAGCTTGAGCACCCGGCCGGCGATCTCCGGCTTCTCGTTGTACATCTTCTCGGTCATCACCAGCGGACGCACGGGGATGCCGATCGGCGTGTCGTAGGGCTTCACCACCTCGACGCCCCATCCGGCGCTGATCGCCTGAGTCGATTGCGGCTCCGACTGGCAGATCACGTCGACGTATTTCTGCGCCAGCGCCTGGTTCAGGTCGGCGTAGTTGTTGAAGTAGATCAGCTGCACGTCCTTGCCGGCGCGCTCGCCCCAGGTCATGCCGTGCTTGTCGAGCTCGGCGAGCAGCATCAGGTCCTGCGTGCCGCCGCGGACGGTGGCGACCTTGAGGCCTTTCACATCTTTTAGCGTTTTCACCGCGTCGAGATCGGGCCGCTTCAGGATGCGAACGCCGCCGTTGGCGAAACCCGCCACCACGTAGAGCTTCACGCCGTTGCCGCGCGCCGCCACCGCGCCGTCGGCGCCCGAGGCCGAGATGTCGATCTGGTCCACCGCCATGGCGGGGTAGATGTCGGCGCCCTTGGCGAACTGCTTCTCGTCGATCTTCAGGCCGAACTTCGGGGCGATCTCCTTCATGTAGGAGATCGCCCCGTAGTGGGCGAACTTCAGGTTCCCGAGGCGGACGACGTCGTCGGCCCGCGCGGTGCCGGCGGCGAGAAGCAGGATCGCGGCGGCGGCGGCCGAGGCGCGCTTGAACATCGATGTCCTCCGGGTCGCAGGTCGTTCCGCCTGCCGTTCGCCCGGCGATGTACGCCGGGCGCTGCATTGACTAGGCGAGGCGCCGACTGAAAGTAAAGCGCAGGGAGGCGACGCCGTGACAGCTGTTGAAACGGATGAAACCGGCCGCATAGCCGTGGTCGGCTGCGGTACGCTCGGTGCCAGCTGGGCGGCCTTGTTCCTCGCGCACGGCTTCGACGTGGCGGCCTACGACACCGCGCCCGGCTTCGCGGACCGGCTCCGCGCTTCCGTCGCGCACGCGATCGGCCAGCTGGGGGAACTCGGACTGCGTGGACGCGGGCGCCTGGAGACCTGCACCGCGATCGAGGCGGCCGTGTCCGGCGCGATCTTCGTGCAGGAGAACGCGCCCGAGGACGAGGCGGTCAAGCGGGCGGTGCTGGCCGAGCTCGACGCGCGGGCGGCGCCCGGCGTGATCGTCGCGTCGAGCACCTCGGCGATGCTGCGCAGCCGGATCGTCGCCGAATGCCGGACGCCGGAACGGGTGATCGTCGCCCACCCGTTCCACCCGCCGCACCTGGTGCCGCTGGTGGAGATCGTGGCGGGCGACCCGGCGACCGGCGAGCGCGCCGCCGCGTTCTACGCCTGGCTCGGGCGGCGCCCGGTGATCCTGCGGCGCGAGATGCCGGGCCACGTCGCCAACCGCCTCGCCTCGGCCCTGTACCGGGAGGCGGTGAACCTCGTCGCCGAGGGGGTGGCCAGCGTCGCCGACATCGACGCGGCCTTGTGCAACGGGCCGGGGCTGCGCTGGGCGGCGATGGGGCCGCACATGACCTATCATCTCGGCGGCGGGGCGGGCGGCATCCGGCACTACCTCGACCACCTCGGGCCGAGCCAGGTCCGCCGCTGGGAGAGCCTCGGCCGCCCCGAGCTGAGCGACGCGGTGAAGGATGCGATCGTCGAAGGCGTCGAAGCGGAGGCGGCCGGCCGCACGCTGCCCGAGCTGGAGGCCCGCCGCGACCGCGCGCTGATCGATATCCTGAAGGCCCGGACCGAGGTCGCCGGATCTTAGAGCATTTTCCGTGATCTCTGGATCACGGAAAATGCTCTAATACTACTGTGTCATAAATCTTTGTTGGCAGCAGGGACATCGTTGCAGGGTTCGCGCGAGTGTTTGTGCCAGCTTCAGGCGCAAGGTCGCGATGGAGTCAGGCACGTGTCGCTCGGGCCGGATCGGGG